>NZ_CAWUDO010000095.1:0-29316 GCF_963920935.1 Nostoc sp. CCY 9925
CCTTTGTTGCATCGACCTGCACCTTTGTTGCATCGACCTGCACCTTTGTTGCATCTTGATACCACACAAACTTCTGGAATAACAATTAAAAATTACAAATCATTTTTGCACTAAGTTAGCAATAGTTTCAATTAATTGGCCTGGATCTAGTGGCTTGCTAATATGGGCTTGAAAACCTGCTTTGATCGCTTGTTGTTCGTTGCCTTCTCCAGCATACGCTGTAAGAGCGATCGCCAAAATTTTTCCTCCATCTTCTGGACTCATTAACCTAATTTGTCTCAATAACATATAGCCATCCATTTCTGGCATTCCGATATCGCTCACGAGCAAATCTGGTTTCCACTGTGGTAATATTTCCAACACTTGTGTTGCTGATGGTACAGCTGTAACAGTCGCTCCAGACTGTTGAAGTACGAAGCTAACTAACTCTAGAGAATCAGCATCGTCATCTACAACTAAGATTTTCAGACCATCAAAAGCTGGAGTATTGGTGACCGTTGCATCGCTTTCTTTACTACTGTCAACTGCATCAGTAAGTATCATCGGCAAGTTGACAATAAAGGTTGCTCCATGACCTTCTCCTAAACTTTCTGCCAAGACAGTTCCACCATGCATTTCTACTAAATAACGGACAATTGCTAATCCCAAACCCAAGCCGCCAAATTTCCTAGTAGTTGCACTATCGGCTTGACGGAAGGTCTCAAACACATAGGGCAGAAAATCTGGGCTAATTCCTTTGCCTGTGTCTTTGACTTTGATTTGAACCTGAGAATCGATTTGCTCTAAATAAATCTCAACTTGTCCGCCTTCAGGAGTAAATTTAATCGCGTTAGAGAGGAGATTCCAGACAATTTGTTGTAAGCGCCCTGCATCTCCAAATACTTGACCAACGGCAGGATCGAGAGCAGAGTAAATTTGAATCAATTTCGCTTCTGCTGATAGCCGTACTGTTTCCATCGCGGCTCGAATAATTGTTGGCAAATCAACTGGGCAAACATTGAGATTGAGTTTACCTCGCAAGATGCGGGAGATATCTAATAAGTCTTCAATCAGTTTAGTTTGTAACTTAGCGTTACGTTCAATAGTTTCCAGAGCTAAAGCAGTTTTTTGTGAATCTAGCTTGTTGCTACGCAGAAGTTTTGCCCAACCCAAAATCGGATTTAGGGGAGTTCTGATTTCGTGAGAGAGAACAGCCAGAAACTCATCTTTAATGCGATTTGCATCTAAAGCTTGCTGGTAAAGCCGAGCATTGTCAATTGCTGTAGCTGCCCGCAGAGCCAGCGCTTGAGCCATATTTAAATTAGCTGTACTGTAGCGACGGTTCGTTTGGGTAGTAATTAAAGTAATTGTACCTAGCTTGCGTAGGCGCATTGCGTCGTAGGCATCACGAGCCACTAAGGGCACAATTATGTAGGATTGAATGTCGATTTGGCGCATCAACCGTTGGGTTTCTGCATCCTGTTTCATTGCTAGTAAAAATGAATCCGCTGCTGCATCAGTAACTAATTCTGGTTCGCCTGTTTGCAAAACTTTTCTGACACCAAAATCAGCATCTGCTGAAGTGGAATAAAACCGTCTTAGTAAAAGAGCTAGTGCTTCTTTTTCAGGAGTAGTTGCTGCAACAACTGGTTCTTCAAATAGTGTCAAATTAGTGTCAACAATATCAATGAAGCAGCAATCAGCTAAAGTAGGAACCACCAAGTTGGCTAATTTTGCTAGAGTCGTGCGGTAATCCAGGGAAGATACCAGCAATCGGCTGGCTTCGGACAATAAGCTGTAATTTTGCTTTTCAGCCTCAGCTTCCATGCGGGCTGCTTGTTCGCTGATGAGTAGTTGCTCTCGTTCTAACTCTACTCGTTTGCGATCGCTAATATCTTCTACCAGGCCATCAATGATACCGTTACCATCAATTTTTGTGAAGGTTTTACTTACACGCACCCAAATCAAACTACCATCAGCTCGTCGCAATTGGATTTCGCGATCGCGCACTTCGCCATTTTCTCGCAGTTGATTAATGAGCTGAGTATAATCTTCTGGCTGAAAATAAAGCTCTATGAATCGGCTTACTTGCTCTTGGGGTAAGGTTCCCAACCCAATCAAACGCAGGAATGCTGGGTTGCATTCCAACAAAGAACCATCAAAAGTTGCCCGATAAATCCCGACATTGAGGCGGTTGAGCAGAGTTTGAAACCGAATTTCTAAATTCGCAGCTTTTTGGCGAGTTTCAGTGCGTTCTATTGCCGATCGCACTGCTGCTGTTAAGCGTACCTGGTGCTGAGGAGATTTGATCACATAGTCATCCAATCCAGATTTCATTGCCTCCACAGCAATCTCCTGAGTGCCGCTGTTGGTGAACATAATCACTGGGCAGTTAGGATAACTAGCTTTAATTGCGTCTAGTACTTCTATACCATTACTCCAGCGCAATTGATAATCGGTGACAACCAAGTCAAATTGCCCCCTCTGCAATGCTTGAGCGAAGTCTTCTGGTGTGGCAACTTGTTGTACTTGGAGGTCAGAAAACTCACGTTCCAATTGCCGAATTGCTAAGAGGCGATCGTTCGGATTGTCATCAATCAAGAGAATTCGTAACATTTGATTTGGCTACAAGTCCGATTGCCTTCAAATCATAAGCCTAAAAGTAGCCTAAAGGTACTCGATATTTAGGAAATTATCTGTGTAGGTAGGCAAGAGGCAAGAGGCAATAGGGTTATGGAAGATTAAAGGTACGGAATTTTGTTCAAAAATCAAATAGGATTGCTAGATGTTAGTAATACTTCAGGTTTATAATTTATAACTAATAATTTTTGTCCACTCAAACTCGATAATTTGAACAAAATCAAGCAGCTATACAAGCATTTATCTATAGCCTAAAATCTTATATCTGCTTTACTTAATTTCATGGTTTCTTGCGACTACAATACATCACTAAAAGTATAAACAATCCGATTCCTGCGAGATATTTAATTGGATCGGGTACGTTAGGATTAGGCGAAAAGAAGCCTTCGATCGCACCTGCAATCATCAACATTGGTACAATCCCAAATACTAACTGCGCTGCCTGATTTCCATAAAACTTCAGCGCATCGCCTCGGCGATATTTGCCAGGAAATAAAATTGCTCTTGCTAATAAAAATCCCGCACCTCCAGCAAAAAATATCGCTGGTAGTTCTAAGGAACCATGCGGAAATACAAACGCCCAAAAAGGATAAGCCAGATTATTTTGACCAACTAAAGTACCAACGGCACCAATTAATAAACCATTAAATACCATCAAATAAGCTGTGTATATCCCAGCGGTAATTCCACCGGCAATAGCCCCAAAAGACACTGCCAAGTTATTAATCGTAATCCCGCTGGATGCTAGAGGTTCAATGCCAACAATTGACCCCATCCACAATTTATGCTCATCTCGTACCTTGGTTATCAAGTTTTCAGGTACGATCAAGGACATGAAGCTAGGATTTTGCCAGGAATACCACCAAGCCACTACTCCACCCAATAGAAACAGCGCCGTTGCCGCAGCGATATATGCAAATGTTTTTTGGACTACAGATGGTAATCCCCAACGGTAAAATTCTAAAACTGCCTGCCACTCCTGTCGCCGTGAACCCTGATAAATTTGCGTATAAGCACGAGTTGTTAAAGATTGTAAACTTTGTATCAAAGTATTGCTGATTTGCTGGGTACGGGCACGGGCTAAATCTGCGGCTACTGAACGATATAAACTTGCTAATTCTCTAATTTCGGCTGCCCGTAGAGACTTTAGCCCTTTTTTTTCTACCTGCTTTAATAGGGCATCCAAACGCTGCCAATTCGGTTCTCGTCGTGCAATCCAACGTTGAATATTCATGAATTTTGGGAACACTGACTTTAACTTAGCTTAAGATAGCCTCAAATTCAGATCCGTACTTTCAAGGGAAATTTGGTATTATGTCTGAAAATTTTGGATCTCCGGGTCACATACAACCACTGAGTATCGGTAACGTTGTCAGTGCTGCGGTGCGACTGTATCGTTCTCATCTCAAGAGTTATCTAAATTTAGCAGCGATCGCTCACTTGTGGGTTCTAGTCCCGATCTATGGCTGGGCGAAATATGCTGCCATTTCTGGATTAATTTCACGCTTGGCTTTTGGAGAATTGCTTTACCAGCCTGAAAGTGTCAAATCTGCCAGAAGCCATGTTGATTCACGTCTATGGTCATTTTTAAGAGTTGGTTTCCAAGTAGGATTATCTCTGGTGCTAGTTTATTTTGGATTAGCGATCGTTGGTGGTACAATCGCTTTCTTACTGGGACTAGTATTAGGAGTGATATTAGGTAGTTCTGGCGCTATAGTCGCAGGTATATTGGCAGCAATTGTAGTGGTAGTGATTCTGGTGTTGGGACTAACCTGGTTTTACTCGCGTTGGATTGTTGCTGAAGTTCCCCTAGCAGTTGAAGAAAATATTAATGGTGGCGAAAGTGTTGCCAGAAGTTGGGAGTTAACTAAAGCCTCAGTATTTCGCATTCAAGGCGTCGTTTTAGTTGCTTTTCTCGTCACACTGCCCATAGTATTTGTATTCAACTATATACCCAGCTTATTCCTCTTAAGACTTGAGCAAGGTACTGCTATCTACTCACTTGTGTATTTTATTTCTTGGATTGGTAGCTTAGTGGGTGGAGTTTTTGTGATGCCATTCTGGCAAGCACTAAAGGCTGTTTTATACTTTGACTTGCGTAGTCGGCGTGAAGGTTTGGGTTTGCAGTTACGACAACCTCCTTTGTAGTATTTTCGTTAACACAATACCTGAATTCAACTTTATTAATTTTTCATTAGTTCATATATGCGCTTTTTTAATCGCATCTCATTCCAGACTCCAGAAAGTGTAGAACTGGAATTTACTTTAGCAGGAATCGGCAATCGAGCTTTAGCATTGCTGATTGACTATACAGTTTTGGGTATAAGTTTGCTAGTGTTTGTGTTGGCGTGGACTTTCTTCTCAACACAACTGTTCAATTTTCTCGAAGATTTAGTTACAAATCCTGGGAATATAGGACTTTGGTTGTTAGCGATTTTCTTCTTTATCGCCTTTGCAATTTACATTGGTTATTTCGTATTTTTTGAAACCTTGTGGTTTGGACAAACTCCTGGTAAACGCATTGCTAAAATTCGCGTGGTTCGAGATGATGGTAGACTCATCGGGCTACAACAAGCAACATTACGTGCCTTATTGCGACCCTTTGATGAAACTTTGTTTATTGGAGCTTTTTTAATAATGTTGGGTAGCCGCGAGAAGCGTTTGGGCGATTTGGCTGCTGGTACAATTGTCATTCAAGCGCAACCAGCTAATGCATCGACATTCACAATTTCCGAACAAGCAAAAATACTCCACGACGAATTACTACAAACTGCTAATTTATCCCAATTATTACCTGATGATTTTGCTATTATTCGTGAATATTTACAGCGGCGTGGTGCAATGTCATTGAAAGCAAGAGCATCACTATCTTTAAACTTAGCTGAGCAAGTTAAATCTATTATTAATTTAGAAAAATTGCCAGAAACTGTTACACCTGATGTATTTTTAGAAGCTATTTATCTTGTCTATCAACAGCAGGAATTTTAAAGAAGAATTCTAAATTTTATAAATCCAAGAGACGTGATAAATCGCGTCTCTTGCTCTGAACTTGACACCAATGAGCATTGCTAAACCCCTACAACAGATATGGCTTTCAGAATTCACATTTTGTATTTATTGTCAATGCGTAATTTATATATTAGGAATCCGGTTTGATTACTGAAATTATTTACGTAGATAGGCAAGAGGCAAAAGGCAACAGGCAGAATGATTCTAGAAGATTAAGTCTACCTAGCTTCTCAAAAATCAAATAGGAGTCCTATAAATAATCCCCCAACTCCTGTAAATTTCCAGTTGTTGGAGGGACTTTCAAATGTTGCAGCAAAAAGTGAATTGAGATCAGTTAACAACTAACAGATTAAATTTTAGTTAACAAAAGATTAAAAATAAATTATGTTAACGATCGCTGTTACTGCTTTAGCGGAATAGCGATCGCAAACTCAGCACCTTCTCCTGGTGCTGAAATACACTCAAGTTGCCCAGAATGTTTTTTAACAACAATTTGGTAACTAATCGATAAACCCATACCAGTGCCTTTACCCACAGGTTTGGTAGTGAAAAACGGGTCAAATAATCGTTTGCGTACTTTTTCACTCATTCCTAAACCATTATCAGCAATGCGAATTGTTACACAATTTTTATCAATGCAAGTACGGATGCGAATTTTCGGTATTAGGCATACGGCAATTGTACTGAGCGCAGCCTCTCGTAGAGAAGTATGGGGCATTGGTTTATTCCCCGCGTCCCCGCATCCTCCGAAGTTCAGTTCGCCGGAAGCCGACGCTCTGACTTCTCTCCATGTCCCCCCGTCTACCTCATCTTCCCATCCCCCTATTTCCCCATCTCCCCATACTTCGGCTCCGCTCAGTACAAGTCTCCCCACTCCCTCTTCTAATGCATCGATCGCATTTATCAGAAGATTCATAAATACCTGATTCATTTGTCCCGCGTGACACACTACTCGTGGCAGGTTGCCGTACTCTTTAATTACTTGGATTTCGGGATGTCCTGGTTTGCCTTTCAAGCGATTTTGTAGTAGTAGCAAGGTGTTATCCAAACCTTCATGGATATCCACTGGTTTCATGCCGTCTTCATCAAGGCGAGAAAAATTGCGTAAAGATAAGACAATCTGGCGAATGCGTTCAGAACCCATATTGATAGAATTGAGGACTTTGGGCAAGTCTTGTTTGAGAAAGTCTAAATCAATGGCTTGGATTTGTTGGTGAATTTCTGGTGCTGGTGGGCAGTAGTGCTGTTGATAAAGTTCTATTAAGTGGAGCAAATCTTGGATATATTGACTGGCGTGGCTAATATTGCCATAGATAAAATTGACGGGATTATTGATTTCGTGGGCAATTCCCGCTCGCTACCAACTGTCCCAAACTAGACATTTTTTCAGTTTGAATTAGTTGCGCTTGGGTTTGTTGAAGTTCTAGCAGCGCTGCTTCTAGTTGCTGGGCTTTGTCTTGGGCAGTTTGGGCGGCGATGCGACTTTGGGTGTAAAGTTTAGCTTGGTCAATAGCGATCGCTATTTGGTCTGTAACTGCTTGGAGTAATTTTATTTCGTTGTCTAGCCAAGGCCGAAAGCCATTACAATAACCACAGCTAAAGGCGCCAATTTCCCCAGATTGGGTATGTACGGGCAACGACATAAAAGCAGTGAAGTTGAAATCGTTCAAAAATTCCCGTGTAATGCCATAGCCCACAGTATTAACATCATTGATGCGGATGATTTCTCTGTTCAAAGTTTTGCTGGCAATGAGTTCGATTTCTGCATTATTTCCTCGGTCGTTCAGCAGACATGGTAAAAACGAACTTTTGGCCTCATATACTCTTTCCCAGTAGGGGACTTCAGCGTTTTGTCGATACCAAAAGAAGGCACAGCGATCTATTTGAAATAAGTTGCGAATCTCCCGCACTGCCGTTTCTACAATGTAATTGAGATCCAAGGAAGCTCGAATTTGGCTAGAAAGGCGATTGAGTAATCTTTCCCGCCGGGCGCTTTCTCTAAGTGCGATTTCTGTTTGTTTGCGTTTGATGCCAATGGCAATCTCTTGGGCGGCAAATTCCAGGGCTTTAAAAGTTGATTGTGTGACTACTTGGCGGGAAAACATCGCTATCACCCCTACAGTTTCACCTTCAACAATCAGAGGATACCCAGCGAAAGCCACCATACCTTCTCGCTGCGCCCACTCTTTGTTACCCACGCGGGGATCTGTCTGCACGCAGTTAGTTAGGTGGGGTTTACCTTCTTGGGCAATCAAACCAATTTTGAATTCACCAACTGGCACACGTCTATGAACCCCATTAATATGGGTGTAAATCCCAGAACTGACTTGCAACTCTAGTACATTTTCCTGTTTATTAAGCGTCCAAATCCG
Source organism: Nostoc sp. CCY 9925 (assembly GCF_963920935.1). NCBI lineage: Bacteria > Bacillati > Cyanobacteriota > Cyanophyceae > Nostocales > Nostocaceae > Nostoc > Nostoc sp. CCY 9925. Next base: position 8,001 of record NZ_CAWUDO010000095.1, read on the forward strand.
AGCAAAGGCCGCATCCAGATGTTGAACTAAAGCCTCAGTACAGCGACGCATCATGTTTTCTAAATTGTCACTCTGGGTTAGGGCTGCGTCTACATCGGCACGAAAATTTGCTAAACGTGCGCGTTCTGCTAATGCTTCTTCTGCCTGTTTGCGGTCAGTAGTGTCATAGCAAATGCCAACGAAGTTCAAAACATTGCCATTGGCATCTCTAGTAGCAGATGAGTTGCTTGTATGCCATCGCCAACTACCATTTTTGTGTTTTAGTCGATATTCAATTGGGTCTTGTTTTTCGCCTGTTGTGACAACTCTTTGCAAATAATCTGCACATATAGGTACATCATCAGGATGTACAAACAGATTAAAGGGTTTGCCTTCCACCTCGGCAACTTCATATCCTAAAATATCAGTCAAGTTCGGAGAAAGGTAGGAAAATATCCCTTCAACCGTCAGTGCAAAAAGAATGTTATTGGCATTTTCGATAATAGTGCGAAATTTGGCATTACTTTCGAGCAATGCTGCTTGTATTTTATCCTCGTTTTCGCGGACAAGAACTATGATTTCTTGTTTTGGGAATGGTAATAATCTAGCTTCAAAGTTACCATTTCCTAGTGGTAGCGGTAAGCTATATTCAAAACTAACTTCAGATTGAGTTGCAAGTACTTGAGTGATTGCTTGGTGGAAGCGATCGCCTACAGCAGTTGGTAGGTATTCTCGCAAACTCTTGCCCTGTTCAACTCCTTGTGCAATACACAGATTTGGCATTTTTCCTGGTCGATAATCCAGGATAGTGCCATCAGCATCAACACGAAAGTACAAATCAGGAAGTACTTGTAAAATCGCTGCAAATTCTGATGTTTTTTGGTGTAACTGTGCTTCAACAGTTTGGCGTTTTGCAGTTTCGGCTGCCAGTCGCCTTAATACTTTTGTTAATTCTCTTGCTTGCTTTTTTTGTGGAAATTGACACTGTTGCTTAAATATTTTCTCATCTTGTTGGATCTTTTGTTTTTCAACGTTTATTTGATTAATGTAGCTTTGCACCCTTTTAGGAAACACTTTTGCCTGCCTGCTCTGCCTAAATTATTGAAGTAAAATCTCTAAAATTAGATTTGTTAAAAAATGTGTATAATATTCTATCTCAACTTGTTGACGATCTTAATACTTTATTTCTTTTTATAGATACATTAATTCCTCTTTTTGTGTAAATAAATTAGGAAAATGCTGAAGTTTTGATTAAGAACAGCTTCACCATTTTTATGCAAACTGAAAATTTCCACCCTTCAGTAAAATTACTTAAGCAAGCTCGATCTTGGAAATCATTGATAAATTTATACTGATTATCTAATTCAATGCTTGAAAATCTGAATTAGCTCTACCCCGACTTCTTTGAGAAGTCGGGATCTGACTTTTCACGAATTATTTACAAATACTATATGAGGCGATTATGTCTTCATCAAAAATTCACAATTTCCCAGATTTTCATACCAAATCAATATTTATTTTTCCTAGCAAAGCCAGATTTTTCAAAATTGTCTTGGCAGGTTGAGGGAGATGAGTCAGATGCAGAGAATAATAACTCCTAACTCAGCACACAGAACTCTCAATGCTCAGTTTGTTGTATAGATCCCTGGCGATCGCAATTTATATGTTATAAAGCTCAGAGAAATTTATGTTAGGCGGAAACTACTCTATGGAACCAGACAAGCTGGCTAGTTTTAAAGAGTACGGCGAATTCATCCTCCGGAAGATAGATTCTGTACCTGAATACCCTTCAAAACAAGAAGATTGGGTTCCGGCTAGTCTTGATGATTGTCTCCGTCGTCTGCGGCAAGCTGCCGAAAAAACTGTAGATCTTGCCACTTCACCTGTGAAAATTGGTGTGATGGGGGAATTCAGTAGTGGCAAAACTTTACTTCTAGGCAGTTTGATTGGATATGCAGATGCTTTGCCAGTCAGTGAAAACCCGACTACAGGTAATGTCACCGCCCTGCACATTATACCCCAAGATAATTTTACAACAACACAGCTCAATAATTTTACTGTAGAATATCTTTCCCATGAAGGGGTGCACGAGTGTCTGCGTTTCATGCTGGGGGAAGCGAATAAGCGGACAACAGCAGCCGGACTTCCTCCCATACCAGTTTCAAAGCTCAACTCTGGCAAAGATATTATTGGCTGGTGTGAGGAAGCATGGAATAGTTCTAACAATTTAGAATTACGCTATCTGCTCAGAGAGTTAGTATTGTTTTTACGAGCTTATCAAGCTTATGGGGAAGTAATGTGTGGTGGGCGCTACCAGATTGATGCTACCACCGCCCACGAAGGGCTACAGCTAGTGGAACAGCCAATGGCAATCCAAACTCTCAAATTTGAAGATTTACCGCCAGCCCATATCCGATTACCGAGTCAACCCCAGAGGCTACCAACGAAATTATTACAAAACAGCTTTCCACTGATTCGCCGCGTAGATATTGACGTGAAAATCTCACGGGAAATTTGGGATGTTAGGGGTGCTGCTAAATTTATTCTCATCGATTTTCCGGGATTGGGAGCTGCTAATTCCGGGGCTAGGGATACCTTTTTATCATTGCGGGAATTGGCAGAAGTACAGACAATTTTAGTATTGCTAAATGGCAAATCTCCAGGAAGCGATCGCGCTAATAAAATCTTTACGATGATGCAGCAGCAGCGACCTGGACAAGACCTGAAAGATTTAATTCTCGTCGGTGTCGGTCGTTTCGATCAACTACCTTTAGAGAGTGAGGGTGGTGAAAGAGAACTCGACCAACTAACTGAAGATAGGGATTTGCATGAGGAAATTGTTTTCCAAAAGCTCAAAGTTCTGCAAACTACTATTGATGGCGCACAGGCGTTTACAACTCAAAAAGACCGCATTGTTTTACTGTCACCACTGTTAGGATTAGCTGATTTAGCAAAACGTTCAACTAAAGTCAAAGCAGGTTCACCAGAGTTTTTAGCTAACTTAGACTATCCTGATTATTTAGACAGATCTAAACGCCTACAAGATAAATGGGGACGCTTAAGCCAACGCCTGTTAGACTCTGATACTCGCAGTTATTTGGGCAGACAATTAGGTTACTTTGCTCAAGATGGTAGCCTTGGCAAGCTACGGGAATTGATTCAAAACCACGTAGCTACTCATGGTCTCAAGCAATTGCATGAAGATACAAAAAGAGCCGCTGATGTAGTGAATCAGCAACAAGATCATTTGAAAGACATCATAGATGAAATTCACGAGCAAGGTATACCCACAGGAGACAGTCCGGCTTTTATCGAATTGCGATTTGTGGTGGAAACTTTAGATAAAATATACAGGAATTTTCAAAAAAGTTTAGGAAAAGAACCACTAAAAGACCGACGCGGTGTTGTTGTCAGCGATATAGTTAAAGACGAACTTACCTTTAAAATACTTAATTGGAGTCAGTGGACTTTACTATTCAATAAAGTCAACAATGGTAGCATTGCCCTCGCCGAATCTAAAGGTGCAGCAGGGAAATTATTTGATCGAGGAAACCGCCTCAATAGTTCTCTGCCTACAAAGAGTGATGATTTTTATCCAGTATTTGAAAAAACCGTTAAAGAGGTAGAAGAATTTGCCCGCGATCGCATTCGTCAGGCTGTGGTAGATTTGTTGAATCAATTATCAAATCAAGTAGCCCCAGAACGCGACCAATTGAAAGCAATTCTCCACCCAGAAATGGAACAAGAAATTGAATCAAAATTTGGTTTAGAAGAAGCCGATCTCTTTTATAAATTATTACTAGGATGCGACCCCAACGAATGGAAAGAAGCAATCATTTCTGAAATTAGTAGTAAAGACAAAACTGTTGCACCCGAAATCATTTTTCCTCTAGCACGTCAAGATGAAAAACACAACGTTGGTCAAATCTTTGACTGGGCACCAGAAAAAAGCCAAGGCTTACCCAGATCTATCAACCATCAACTTTTAGTACTGCGACTACGAGATGAAATTACTGCTAGCGCCAGCCTTCATCTTGTACAGTATGTTAGTGAAGTGAATCAACAAATTAATTCCGAACTAGAAGGCATTTTGGATCAAATTATTCCGAGTTTGCAAAACCTCTCCAAAAAAGAAGCATTACTGAGATATTTAACAGCTGGCGACTTACCATCTGAAATCGCAGTTCCTACTTGGTTGCAGATTCTTTCAGACATTGCCGCTATTTCTTACTAAGATGTTTTCAAATGAACCAACTTATACCACTTTTGATTTTAGATTGGGAATTTGGAATCATTTTTCAAAGCGATGGCGTAGGGTGCTGAGTAATCACAACAATTACTGTTTAATTATCATGGCGATCGCTCTTTCATAATAAAAGCGATGCCTACGGCGGGCTACACCTACGCCCCAAATAAAAAGCCAGTCCTCAATAGAATCATTTGATACTATAATGAACCCTTTCCAATTGAACAACTATACTGATAAACAACCAAATGATAAACAACAAAAAAGATTTCCGGGATGGTTTGCATTAGATTTTGGTACGTCGAATTCTACAGTTACACTTTTCGATCCCATTGAAGTACCTATCGCCGAAATTTTACCCAAAGAACAAGAAATTCGATTGCGCGATCGCTTATCACAATGGCTGAGTTCTCCCGCTTCTGTAGCTTTACCAGATGTCAGCGATGAAGATTGGGAAAAGTTTATTTTAGAAATTAGCAAAAACCTAGAAATAGAACCAAGAAAATTAAGCGAAGTTTTTGAAGCTGATAATAAAGAGCGATTTTTGGAAGCAATTCGCCAAATTGAACTATGTTTAGGAAATAGCGAAAGATTCCGTCGGGCTGTCAGCAAAAAACTCTATCAAATCTATCATGAAGTGTTCCGCGTTCCTACCTTAGAATCGCAAAATCTTATCCCAGTTGTACTGGATATTGATCGCCGTGAAACAGAAATTCCTAGTGAGTCGGAAATTTCCCATTTAGCTGAATTACAACTGCGGATGGGTAGAGAAGCTAGAGATAATAGAAAAAAAGCGATCGCCCAAGGTACAAGCGGTAGTTTAAAGGAAATTATTAGCAGGTTTCATCATTCACCCAAACGCTATTTTGGTCAAGAGCGATCGTTTTCAGTTATTTTGGATGGAAAGGAAGAAATAATTACCGCCAAAGAACTAATTCAATCGGCTTGGGCACATTTAATAAAGTTAACTGAAGACTACCGCCAACGGGCGCAACGCAGATTTTCAGAAGGGGATTTTTTAACAGCAGTTGTTACCTATCCAACAGTCGCGCCGCCTGTTGTTCGTAAGGAAGTTAAAGAATTAGTTGAACAGTTGGCCATCGATGATGTCCAAACTGCTTATGATGAAGCTGTTTCTGTGGCGATATTCTTTTTGTGGCGAGAATTTGGCGGTAATCTGAATATTGGTATTGAATCATTTAAAACTCGTTGTCGCCAAACTGGAAATAAATGGTCACAAAATGTTCTCGTTTTGGATATCGGTGGCGGAACCACAGACTTAGCTTTGATTGAGTTAACTTTGGAAGATAAAACCCCAACTTTTGCTGATTATGAAGACCGGGGTTTAGGGGGACGTTATTATAAACTGACTCCTAAATTATTAGGTTCATCAGGACATTTACAGTTAGGTGGAGAATTAATTACACTACGAATATTTCGACTTTTGAAAGTGGCGATCGCTGACTTTTTATTAACAGCAGTTACCACAGGTGACATCGAAAGCGAAAAGCTAGAAGATTTAATTAACTCGGAATTAAACGAGCGTTTTTTAGAACAAGGTAAATTTAAAAATGGCAGTCTTTTAAAATGTCTGGATAAAGAAAATCCAGAAGGTGACGTTGCTTACAAAGATGCTCTCGATACTGCCGAAAAAGTGTTACCTACGCGTTGGCAACAAGCACCACAACGCCTACAAACATTTTACCTCCTCTGGGATTATGCAGAAGCAGCTAAACTAAAACTTGGGCAAAAACCACCAACTAATAATTATTTATTAACTTTCACACTTTCTGAACAAGAAATTTCTGAACTCCTCAGCCAAAGTGCGGTTAAATTGCAAGTTAAAGACCCAAATAGCATCTGCATCACCCTAGACAACCACCAATTTGAACGAGCCGCAGTTTCCGGAATTAAAGAAGCGATCGGTATTGCTAAAGGATTAATGGAAAGCCGTTTGCGTCCCGATGACATCACCAAAGATTCTTGGAATTCTCAAAAAGTTGACTGGTTAATTCTGTCTGGTAAAACCTGTAATCTCGACTTGGTACAGCGACAAATCTATCAAGAATTTAGTAAGTCGCCCTATTTTGTTTGGAATCCAGAACGCATTACTTTTGTTTTGGAATTTACTAAATTAGCCACCTCTGCCGGTGCCTGCTATGCCGAAAAATTACGAAGATTGAGATTCGATCCAGAAGAATCAAAAACTTTGCTACGTAAGGGAGCTAACCAGCTAGAAATTGATGTTAAAAACCTGTTTTATTATTTGCCTTGCAACTTCAAACGTAAAACCCAAAGCAACGATTTATTGACTATATTCCGAGCAGGACAAGAACTTTATCAACTAGCATCTTGGGAAACTGTTGCTAAAGTTCGTACTCCTTGGCAAGGGATACAATTAACTAATATTATCTACCGCCAAGATTACGAAGAGGGAGATTTACGACTTTGGGGTAGCTTCGACGGCAAAAACCTGATGAATAAATTAGGAATGCAAGAAACAGAGTTTCTCAAAAAAATAAAAATTCAATTTCAAATTGACCAAACCCTCGAATTTAACGTGTTGCTTTGTCAGGGAAATCCCCATTACTTAATTGATGTTTCTGGCATTGATTTGGGAGCATTAGTTTCAGAAAGTTCAGTGTTATTTGCTGATGGTAAATTGAAGTGGAATATCGCTGTAGAACGCCCCAATAAAGATTTAACTGATGGTGATATTGCTGTCAATGTCATCGAGTCTGCAACTGTAGATCAACCAGATGCCTATCATTTAGTATTTGAAGTCGGAAATAACGATAAATCTTTCCAAGAATTTCATTACTTGTGTGATGGTGTGACACAACCAGGAATCGGATTAATTAGTAATCCTTTACCTCCCTTCCCAAAAACTGGCCAGCACACTTTCTATATTTATCAAATAGACGCCGAAACCCAAACGAAAAAATGGATAAGAATTGGCGCACTCAGTAAACCAGACATCACAACAGATTACCCTTGTCAATATCGCGTAACTCTGGATAATCAAGGCATTTTACGGATGCACGCAGGTGAAGTACCTTATTGGATATCAACAAATCAAGAATGTCTGAAACAAGAAGGATGCGTTTATCTTGCTGAATTAGAATTACAACCTAATGAAGTTGATAAAGAACGCGATCCATTTTGCGGTATACATTAGAATTGTTTCACGCAGAGACGCAAAGACGCAAAGGTTTTGTTAGCGTCTTGCGTCTTAGTGTGAGATAAAAAAAGGTAATATTAATGCAGCATTTCCGTCAATTATTACAAATACAAAACTCAGAATTAGGCCAGTTATTGCGGTTTACTCTCTATGGACTCGAAGCTACTTTAAATCAGGCTCGTACAGAATTTCCACTAGATCCAGGAGTCGAGCTATGCGATGAGTTGCTGCAAGAACTTCATAGCTTATTGCAACCTGCGCCTACACCCTCACAGGTAGATAATGGTTGGGGAGATGTGATTATACCGCCCCAAAATACATTAAAACTAAATCATCTAAGAGAAGCTTTTGATTCTGATTCAGAACTTAATTATTTTTTGGGAAATTCCCAACTGCAAAGCCAAACTGATTCAGATTTATGGAATGAAATTCAACGCAAATTGTTGCGAATACCGGAAGATTTAGCTGCATCTTGGCGACAACGCACTATAGATATGGCTCAAGAAATTGGCGCGATCGCAGATAATTCTAATCTCTATCGACTTCCTTTTATCCGTGATGAAATTATTTACCCTGGACTGAGCGGTACTGTTAAAACTCAGGGATTAAGTTTATCTCAAAAAGCACTTTTAAATTATCAAGTTTCCCAAAATAATCAATTCGATTTATCAGCAGGATTCTTATTTTTATATATGAAGTTTATTGAAATAGAACCAGATTTATATCATGCTTTAAAGAGTGTTTGTAGCTTCGATGTTATCCCGTTACACTCCAAACCAGAACAGCGAAGTCAATATATTAATGCTTTGAGCGATCGCTGTCAACGCACCCAAAAAGCTGAAGAAAATGCCGATCCCCTGTCTATTTTGCGTACCTGGATTGACATGGATGAAGCAATACACTCTTTGGTATTTGCACCACCGGCTGAACGTTATTCTTGGTGGGGTAAGCTACAACATGAATCACGGCGCATCCTCAAGAAGGTTGCTGATAAAGCCATAAATGCAGGTTATGAAGTGCGGATTCGCCAATTATCCGGACTTTACGCAGATATCTGCGCTTCATCTAAAGATGACTTACAGCTAGATTTTGGTGGTACTCTTGGGGAAGTGTTAACTTGCCTGCGGGTATATACACGAATTAACCAGGAAGAATCCCCAGGTCGTGTAATATTTCGCTCATCACGCTAACTGGTGGCGATTTTTATCGAAAAATACAGAGTTATAGCCGTAGTCACACAGGTTAGGACATTTTGAAAGCATGGAAGCTAGGAATAGTAATACTTTTACCTCCTGCCTCCTGCCTCCTGCCTTCTGCCTTCTGCTATATAAGCTGTCGCGTATTTAATTTGCACAACCAGGGCGGGCATCTTGCCATTGGTGTCAAGTTAAGAAAAATAGAATCTTGTCAAGTGGTTAAAGCTCAATAGTTAAACTCAACACAAGGGTGTTGAGAATAGCCATGACAAAGCCACGGAAAAAACAAGGAAATCCAGACTTTCGACATCGGGTAAGTTGCCCAGCCCCAACAAACCAACACATCGAATCACGGTTGATAGAGCTATTAACTCCAGGGACATTTGCCAATCTCAAAGATGTCAAAGGCAAAGAGCGTAGCTTACGCGATGCCTACGGCGGGCTATGCCTACGTATACTAACGCTGCCGGTGATGGCAGCAATAGTACTGAGTCTAGTGTATCGACACATACAGCACTTAACAGATGTGCTACGTTGCCTGGAAGTAGAAGGACTGATGTGGGTTGAGGCAATGTCAGTGAGTCGGCAAGCGTTACGTTTGTTGGGTTTATCTTAAGGAAGACAAGAAAGTAATTTTCTCCCTATCTTCCTTGTCTTTCTTCACCTGCTTAAACTCGATCAATCGCTAACTAGCACAATTCTAGGTAAAGATAGGACTTCATTTTCACCCAGTTCGCCAGCGCTAATTTTATCTGCTCCTATTTGTTGCAATGTCTTCAACAATGCTACGCTTTGACTCAATAGCTCATCTATATCAATACCGCCGTAACTAGATGGGTAACGCCGCAGGCGATTGCTGCCTTCTCCCAGCAGAATTACCGCACCTCGCCAGTTACGATTTTCCAGATGATACAGTGCCACAGCAATTTGCAGAATGCCTTGATAAAAGGTTTTTTCTGGTTCGCTGGCTTCAATCCACAAAGCCTCTAAAGTGTCATGGCAGGCGTAAAACTGACCAGAATTGAATTGTTCTATGCCTTGCCAAAACTCTTGTGGCATGGTTTCACTCATCCCATACTGTCTCGCACTTCTTTAATTGTTTCCAGAGAGATTTCTTGTTTGTCTCCAGCAAACTCATTGTCAGGGGTGAGGAACAACATGCAGTGGCACTCTTTACGTTCTCTCATTGGCACACAGGGACAGTTCCAATATGTGGCGTGAACCTCAGCTTCTTTATCTTCGTAGTGGCGACAGGGACACAAAGGCGAACCCAGCTCGTCTTTATGTTTAGCTAGTCCTTCAATCACCACTGCGGTAACTGAAGGTTCAGAACAGAAGTATGTTCCAGTACGCTTGGCGTATTGTTCGGAAAAATGGCGCATTGCCTCTAGACTTTTATCGCTGGATTTTGTGTTAACTTCTGATGTGATCATGTGGATCGGGCACTCATAATTTAAATATTTCTTTGCATTGTACCTCAGTCCCACTAGGGGATTACTGGGTGTATTTCCCCAACATTAGCCGCTGAGATTGTTTTACCTTTGCACAAAGGCTTATATGTCTAGTGTGTTGGGATCAGAGACAATCTAGGAAATCACAGAAGCTTAACTTGGTTAGCGAGTGGGGAGTTAGGAGTTATTATTCTCCCCTTTGCCCCTTATCCCCCATGTCCTATTGTTTTTTGGAGCTGGGGTTGTAGTGGGCGATCGCTTTGCAAAATTATACCAGGATGCTCCCAATTGATAACTTCTGATTCTGGTGGCGAGGAGATATTCTGCCACAAAACCCAACGACTACCTTGAGGCAGAGTTGCAAGGCTGTGAGAGTTTTGAGTCAGCCAAATCAAAGGATGACTTTTGGGAACTGGTGTGCTGGCATCTTCTAAGGTAGTGGTTGCTGCTAAGGTTTCTAAAACAAAACGCTCTCCTTTAATTAAACCTGTGGATGCTGTCCACAGTTGCACCTGTAATTGCTGCTTTTGTGCATAAAAATACAATGAGGCGGCGGCGATTACTGCTTGTTCAAAGTTTTCTTCTTGCCAATTGCTGGCACTGTCAAGGGCAATAACTATCTCTTGTCCACCAGTTACTATTTCTAACTCTCGTACCCGTAATTCTCCGTAACGGGCGCTAGTCCGCCAGTGAATCAGACGGGTGGGATCTCCGACGCGGTAAGGACGTAGCGATCGCACTAGCCCTGTTGTCGCTGTCTGCAAGGGTTTACCACGGTAATCGCTTCTTTTGCTTTCTTCTTGCCCCATTTCATCCACTAGGGGGCAAGTAGCCAAGGGTAATACTGTCGGATAAACGATCGCTATAGCAGCACAATCACGCTGACGACGACACCAGAATAACCCCAAAGGCGCACCAGAACCAAGTTCGACTGTGTGCCAGCGATAGATGCCCCGGCGCTGGGTAGGTTGGTAATATACCCAACGGTAACTACCTTGGCTAGGAATTGTCTCAATCGCCTTTTGTACTGGTCTGCCCAAGACGAAAGGCAATATATCTTCGACTTGCAACAAGCTTACAGCCTGCTGTGTATGATTGCAGATTTCCAATTCTACCGCCAGTTCATCACCTGCTGACACAGGCTGAATTGGGCGACGGGTGATGGAAAGATTTGTAAGCGATCGTGGTGGTAATATCGCTGCTACAGCCAAAAGGGCAAAACTGATGCCGCTAATGGCGTACAGCCAACCAGCCATCGTATTGATACCTGCGCCAAAAAAACAAATAGCCGTTGCCGCTAGCACCCAACCGCCGTATGCAGGGGCACTGGCGCGGGTTTCTAAGAAGTTGGTGATGGGTTTGATGATTTTCATGTTTCTTTTTTAACCCAACACCACCCTAAATTCACAGTCTTTTAGGGTTTAGCGATGTCTACGACGGGCTACGCCAACACCCAGATTTTTCAAAGCTGTAAGACTGAGAACAAAGCTAGATTATAAATAAACGTACAAGATTCATGGAATGTCGGTAGAAGGTAAAGATATGACAATTACTACCAACTTAAAAAAACTTTATGAAACCGATGAGAATTTATGGTTAGAAAAAACTATTGAATTATTAAAACAGAAACAGTTTAACCAACTTGATTTAGAAAACTTAATTGAGGAATTAATCAATTTGGGAAAAAGAGATTTAGCTAAAGCAAAAAGTTTGCTAAGGCAAATTATTATTCATATATTATTACTAGAGTATTGGCAAGTAGAATATGAAAAAAATTATCGTCATTGGTTTGGAGAAATTAAAACTTTTAGATATGACTTAAATAATCATCTAACCACGAATTTAATGAATAAATTACAGGATGATTTAGAGAATATTTATCAAAGTGCGGTTGATTTTGTACGAATTAAAACCGATTTAACTATTTTTCCAGAAAAATGTCCTTACACTCTTGCACAATTATTAGATAATAATTATTTGCATTAAATATATAAATTTTATCTGATTTTTGTAAAATAAAAATTGCACTGCAAAGCTATGCAAATCATTGGCGATCGCTTTCTGTAAAAACGCCTGTTGGATAGCGATCGCGTGCCTTACTCAAAAGGAATAATATCAATTTTTTCGCTGTAACCAAGCAAAAATTTCATCAACAGAGAGTGTTAAATTTATATTTTCTAACACTGATAATATATCTTGTCCTGCTAACAAATCTGGTAAGCGATCAGGCTGATAAACTAAAATACAGCGTTCACTTGGATCAATCAACCATCCTAGCTGACTGCCATTTCTCAAACAATGTAAAATATTGCCAGTGACTTTAGTTTGACTTTGAGCAGGGGAAAGAATTTCTATTATCCAAGTAGGTGCAAAATCAATACCACTGCTAATCATTTCACCGCTTTCATCCAGTGGTAGTTGATTGGTGGAGAGAACAACTACATCAGGAACTACTGAACGATTACCGCAGGTACAGCGCGATTCTGGAAAAGCTTCGTAATTACTGCCTAAAGCATCAATTACTGCAACTAAACGTTTTTGCAATAAGCTGTGTTTACCTCCTGCCATTGGTTTCTGAATTGCCTCTCCGTTAATATATTCCCAAGCTGGGGACTCCTCAATATATGGAAGTTTTAAGAACTCTTCTAGAGTGGTGCTTTCTGGAACTGTGATTTTTCCTTGCGTTAACTCAATATTTTTCATAATTCAGTTACAAGCAAAATCGGCTCAGCTGTTGGAACGACGTTAATTATGCTGATTCTAGATGAATGACCGGAATTTGTTCTGTTCTTTCAGGAGGTTTCGCTCCAGTTGCAACAGCATGAACCGCATGAAGAATATCTGCTGAGTAGTACCGATTGCCACAGGTATCACAAACACCAATTGCTACATCTTCGAAAATGACAAATCCATCTCTATGTTTAAATGCCTCGCGCTTGACAGTTCGGGGTTGAACGGTTCCTTCGCAATACTGGCATTTATAATCCATACATACACCTAAACTTTTATTCTGTTTGCTATAGTATATTGTTCGATTGCTGACGCTGGGCAACCTTGATTAACAACCTCAATGCCTCATTGACCGCTTCATCGTTGGGAAAAGCTTGGGCAACATCGGGATCTAACAGCACTAGGTTGTTTTTTTTACGATATCGCTCAACATATTTACCTCTAACCCCCCCTTCCATTTGAGCGAAGTTGTACTCAGAACGTAATTCATCTTCCATTTCGTTTTCAACTTCCTTCTTCATAAAACCTCTTCTCTTGGCGGGTAGCTTTTCGGGCGCTGATAATTCGTATCTTTTCGTCTCTATCAGTATGTGCAACAACTAAGAGTTGTCCAAACCTGGATAAGCTAATAATAAGGAAAATTAATTTTAAACCAGATATTGCGCTAGTTGCTCATGAGCGGGAACATCCGTAGGCAAGAAGGTTTTCAAGTCATTCTTTGATGGTTTAGCTAATTCTGCTAAACGATTACATTGAATAGCAATACAACGATCAAAGATATTCCTCACAAATCTACCATTTCCAAGATCTCCAATTTTATCTTCAAATTTATTGACTAAATAACCTATTGCTTCTAGGGTCTTCTCTGAGAAAAAATAGCCATGCTGTTCACACATGAGTTTAAAAATTTCCGTTAACTCAGACGAACTATAGTTTTCAAAGTGAATTGACCGTGCAAATCTGGACTTTAGACCAGGATTAGATTCAATAAATCGAGACATTTCCCCTTTATAGCCTGCGACAATAACTACTAAATCCTCTCTATAGTCTTCCATCATTTTTAAGAGAGTATTAATTGCTTCTTGTCCGTACATATCACTACGTCCGTCTGGAACAAGAGAATAAGCTTCATCAATAAAAAGTACACCACCTAGAGCAGATTCAACTACTTTTGCTGTTTTGGGTGCTGTTTGACCAAGGTATTCTGCAACTAAATTAGTCCGGTCTGCTTCGATAAAATGACCCTTTGATAAAACCCCAAGATTCTTATATATTTCACCCATAATCCTTGCTACTGTAGTTTTGCCTGTGCCAGGATTTCCTGTGAATACAAGATGTCTAGTGATTGCAGGAGCTTTGATACCTGCTTGAGCTTGCAACTTGGATACTTTCGCAATGTTTACCAGCTCCTGAACAGTAGATTTGACGGTACTTAATCCAGTCAATGAATGAAGTTGATTTAGACATTCCTGAAGCTCATCAGTAATGATTGGAGGATTTACATCTGAACTTTCTGAAACTCTTGTTCCTCTATGGTTCGATTTTCCGTTACCTGTACGTAAGTCAGCATCAAGATTAGGTTTCTTATCAAGCTCCTTACAAACTTCTACTGCCCATCCATCGCCTATTTGTTTAATATTAGTACCTAAGAGTTTACGAGCTGTTGTAATGGCATTTTCTTTAGAAGGAGCTTCAGCAAAGAATAAACAATCGGTTTCCAAATGCTTTTCAGGCTTTTCTAGAAAATTATAAGCATCATCAATGGTACTCCAAGCAGCCCATAACCAAGAATTGCCTGAAGCACAGATACTAAAGACTGTAGAATTCCACGACATATATACACACTAGACCCTGAACACAACGAATTATCTAGCGTTATGTTACCCATTTAAGTATCTATATATTTATTTTCCTATTACTACAAAATAAAAAGCCCGCTGAACACGGGCTTTTGAAATGAATTAAGTAACTAAACTTAACTTACCGTTTCGCTAACTTCTTCGACATCTTCCGCAGACGAATTGATTTAGGTGTAACTTCCACCAATTCATCGGGACCAATGTATTCCAAAGCACGCTCTAGGCTCATATCTATTGGTGCTTGCAACTGCACCAATTCATCGCCACCAGCGGCGCGGTGGTTGGTTAACTGCTTGGTTTTACAAACATTCAATTCCAAGTCTTGGGGACGATTGTGTTCTCCCACAATCATGCCTCTGTAAACTTTAGTGCCAGGAGTGATAAAGAATGCTCCTCTATCTTCGGCGTTCTTCATGGCGTAGAAGGTAGAAACGCCTTCTTCAAAGGAGATTAAAACGCCTTTGTTACGGGCTTCAATGTCGCCACTGAGTTGACGGTAGTCGAGGAAGCTGTGGTTCATGATGCCTTCACCACGAGTCATCCGCATGAATTCACCCCGGAAGCCAATCAAACCACGGGCGGGAATCACAAACTCTAACTGAGTGCGATCGCCACTACCGGGTTGCATATCTTGCATTTCACCTTTGCGTTGTCCGAGGCGTTCGATACAGCTACCCACAGCATCAGCGGGAACGTCTAATACCAACAGTTCATAAGGTTCGCAAGGTTGGCCGTTGACTTCGCGGTAAATTACTTGTGGCTGAGATACCTGAAACTCGAAGCCTTCGCGGCGCATGGTTTCGATTAAGATACCCAGGTGGAGTTCGCCACGACCGGAAACTAGGAATTTATCGGGAGAATCGGTTTCTTCAACCCGCAAAGCAACGTTGGTTTCAAGTTCGCGGAAAAGGCGATCGCGCACTTGTCTTGATGTCACTAACTTGCCTTCTTGACCTGCAAAAGGTGAATCGTTCACCCAGAAGGTCATTTGCAAGGTTGGCTCATCCACTTTAATTAGTGGTAAAGCTTGTGGTTCATTGGGGTCAGTAATTGTTTCCCCAATGTAAGCATCAGCAAAACCAGCCACGGCAACAATATAACCAGCAGTGGCTTCTTCCATTTCCACCCGCTTCAAACCTTCAAAGCCCATCAATTTACTGATTTTGGACTTGACAATTGTGCCATTTTCTGTTATCAAAGCCGCTTGCTGTCCAGCACGGATAGTGCCGTTGTGAATTCTGCCGATTACAATCCGTCCCAGGTATTCAGAATAATCTAGGGTTGTGACTTGCAATTGCAGAGGCTTGTTGATGTCGCCCACTGGTGGTGGAACGTGTTGCAGAATCGCATTAAACAGTGGTTGCATATCTACCGATTCTGCTTCCAAGCTTTCTTTGGCATAGCCTCCCATACCGGAGGCAAACAGATAGGTAAAATCACACTGGTCTTCATCTGCGCCTAATTCCAAGAACAGATCCAAAACTTTATCAACAGCAACGTGGGGGTCAGCTTGACCACGGTCGATTTTGTTGACAACAACAATGGGGCGTAGCCCTTTTTCCAAGGCTTTTTTCAGTACAAAGCGCGTTTGGGGCATTGGGCCTTCATTGGCATCGACAATCAGAAGACATCCGTCAACCATGCCGAGTACGCGTTCTACTTCACCACCAAAGTCAGCGTGTCCAGGAGTATCAACAATATTGATTAGTGTGTCTTTGTAGCGAACCGCTGT
This sequence comes from Nostoc sp. CCY 9925, assembly GCF_963920935.1. Lineage (NCBI taxonomy): Bacteria > Bacillati > Cyanobacteriota > Cyanophyceae > Nostocales > Nostocaceae > Nostoc > Nostoc sp. CCY 9925. Next base: position 24,375 of record NZ_CAWUDO010000095.1, read on the forward strand.
ATTTTTGGAGAGAATTGTAATTCCTCGTTCCCGTTCGAGGGCGTTGGAGTCCATGACGCAATCCGGAACGTCTTCACCTTCACGGAAAATGCCGGACTGTTTGAGGAGTGCATCAACCAGGGTGGTTTTGCCGTGGTCAACGTGGGCGATAATTGCGACGTTGCGAATTGGGAGCGTCATAGAAACTTTTGGTGAACTGTTAGAGGGGGTTTTTAGATTTACATTTGAATGCTAGGCTTTTCTAACAGAATTGGGGGCGATCGGCAAATTCTGTAAAGAACCTTTAATAATTCTAGCGTAATCGTCACAATTGCGGAGAGTTTTATTAAGGTGATAATGGCGGATGTGCGGTAATTGCGGCGTTTACGGGATGAAAAAAAGCTGATGTTACCTGCACTGTTGCTTGAAGGGCGATATATCTGATTAGAATTGGGTTGATTCAACAAGACGAAGGATTAGTTTATAGGGCTATTGTTAACAAGAGATTATTAATTGTGCTGTCGATTACATATCTCTGTCTGAAGTTAATGATGAAGTTCCTTTGCAAAGGTGCGATGCCTACGGCGGGTTTCACCTACGCACCTTTGCTTGCTATCCATGTAGAAACTTTGCAGTACAAAGTTTCTATTGGTTTTAAGGTATATTTTAAAAATTAATAATAATGACAGCAATAAGATAATTATTATGATCTGCTGCCTGAACCCTAATTGCGAAAATCCCCAAAATCCTGACGGTACAAATTTCTGTCTCAGTTGCGGGGCAAAGTTGATACCCCTGCTCAGAAATCGTTATCGGATTATTGGAGTGTTAGGCAGAGGAGGGTTTGCACGCACATATGTGGCAGAAGATATAGACAAGCTCGATGAACAATGTGTTGTTAAGCAGTTGGTTTTAAGTCAATTTTATGGCTCTCAAGGTACTGACGCGCATAAAAAAGCAACTGAGTTGTTTGAGCGAGAGGCCAAACGCCTCAAAGAACTAGGGGAACATCTACAAATTCCTAATTTGTATGCATATTTTAAGGAAGGTGAATATCTGTATTTAGTGCAGCAGTTTATTGAAGGGCAAAATCTGTTGCAGGAGTTAAAACAGCAGGGTGTTTTTGATGAACTTAAGATTCGATATTTTTTGCATGATTTGTTATCTGTGCTGGTAGCTGTACACGAACAAGACATAATTCACCGAGATCTGAAGCCAGAAAATATTATTCGTCGTCAAAATGATAATAAGTTAATGCTAATTGATTTTGGGGTGTCGAAGCAAAGGAGGGAAACTACAAACACTGCACTGGGGACAATTATTGGTTCATTAGGTTATGCACCCATTGAGCAAATGCAATTGGGTAAAGTCTTTCCTTCTAGTGATATGTACAGTTTAGGAATAACTTGCTTTCATCTACTAACTAATATTTCTCCGTCAAGTTTGTGGATGAAACAAGGTTATAGTTGGACTTCTAGTTGGCGACAATATTTAAAGCAACCCATAAGTCATGAATTAGAGCTAATTATTGATAAATTAATTAAAGAAAATCACGAACAGCGTTATCAGTCTGCACAGGCTGTATTACAAGACTTGAATAAGTTACCACGGTTAAGGAATACATTACCTCCTACAGTCCTTTCGCCTTCTGGATTATTAGAAACACAATCACAAGTTCAACAACAAACAACTGGTTCTCGATATCTTGCACTATTCCCTAATAATCAATTATTGCGGGGAGCGATAATTGCTGCAAGTGGTAGTTCCTTCTTAGCGATCGCTCTAATCAGTTTTCTCGGAACTACTTGGATTAGCTCAGGATTGTGGTTAATAATTTTAGCAGGTTTAGTATTTATTCAATCTCGCTCAGTTGTGGAAAAAAGTTATTTAATTATTATTGCTATCATCGCCAATTTACTGATTGTCTTGAGTTTCAAAAATTTGCTAGCTAAAAATCTTTTACAATCTGGTATAAATGGGTTATTACTTGCAATTTTGCTAGTTATTCTTGCAGGTTTTGTAACAGTTATTATTTTCGGTATATCTCAAATCGTCAACAAACTTATTTCTCAATATTTTTAGTGAATCATTCAGCACTCAAACATTCATACTTAATGTAGTATGATGATTATATAGACTTCGTAAACTATTGTGATTTCAGAATTCTGATTATATCTTCATTTTTGAGCAAATTTATATAATTGGGAGAATTATTCATGACAACTAAAAAAGAAAACTTAAGACTGCTGATTTCTCTTGGGATAGCTGGAATAATGGTAGCACTGATTTTGTGGTTAATAAGCAAACTTTCATCTACTATCGTACCATCATCAAACCCCATATCGAACCCTATATCAACTTCATCTTCATTAATAAATTTGGGTACGAGAATTTTAGTAAAAGTACAAACATACCCAGAAAAAACAGATGGAGTTAAAGCTTTTGGGGAAAAAAAGTTTAGCACTGCTGTGGAAAAATTTACCGCTTCTCTGAAAAATAATCCCAACGATCCAGAAACTTTAATTTATTTAAACAACGCTAAAATTGCGCGAGATAATTCAGAAAGCTTAAAAGTTGCTGTCATCGCACCAGTTAACTTCGATCAAAATTTAGCAGAAGAACTTTTGCGTGGTGTAGCTCAAGCTCAAAATGAAGTTAATAATCAAGGTGGAATTAATGGTAAAAAATTGCAAATTGTCATTGCAAGTGTTGAGAATCGAGAAGATTCTGAAAAGCTAGATAAGGAATTAGTTGAAGACCAGAGTATTGTAGCCGCAGTGGGTGTGAGACGTGATGCCGCAATTTATAATAAAAAAAGGTTAGTGTTAGTCTTACCCGTCGAGCGTCCAAATCAAGCAGAAAATTCAGAAAATATAGAGCAAAATGCAGTAAATAATCAGCAGGATACTGCCAACAATAACTACTTATTTCATATAAATCCTCTATATGAGAATTTAGTAGATACTCATGCTCGCTACATTGCTCGACAAGGGAGGAATATTGCTATTTGTGGCGATATTCGTAGCTCAGGAAATAATTCAACTTCTTCATCTAGTGGGGTACTAGTAGAACAGTACACTCAAGCGGTCGAAAAATATGGCAGTAAAGTTATTAGTACGTCTTGTAATTTAGCAGATAAAAATTTTGACCCCAAAGCTTTTGTAGATCAAGCTATAGAAACAGAAAATGCCAGTGGTTTTTTACTAATACCTTCATTCAGAAGTATAAGTTATGCTACTAAAGTTGCACAAGAGGTTAAAGGCAGAAAACCACTGTTTGCTTCCGAAACTATGTATAGTGCAAAAACTTTAGAAAATGGCAGAGATGTTGAAGGAATGGTAGTACCTGTGTATTGGCATCGTGATGCAAATAAAAATAACCCATTTGCGGAAAATGCTTTTGGGCTTTGGAAGGCACGGGTAAATCAGAGAACAGCGGGAGCTTATGATGCAATGCAAGTAATTATCGCTGGCTTGAAAGAAAATAACACCCGCGAAGGCTTACAAAAGGTACTATCTAATCTTGATTTTTCAACTTCTGGAGCTACAGGAAATATTATGTTTTCGCCTTCAGGTGAGCGTCAAGGAGAAGCTTTATTAGTTAAAATTGAGCGTTGTGAGCGTTGTTCTTCTGGGACTAATTACGATTTTGTATTGTTGAATAAGAAGTAATTAAGGAATAGGAAATAGGGAGTAGGGAAGATGAGAGAGATGAAGAAAGAGGGAAGTGTGGGGAGATTATAAACATGCTTCTCACCCCATTCCCGACTCCTATTTCTAAAGACTAAAGCTAAATTTGCTCTATTTGGATCTCACAGTCTGCTGCCACACTAATGATGCTATTTTCTGGACAAGCAATCCAATTACCTTTAAATAGAGGTTCGGATGCAATAATGACCGATTTAGGGAAAGCTGGATCGTTTCGTATCCAATAAAGAGATGGCACTGGTGAACTGGTAGCAAAGCGAGAGGCTATCAGGCGATGTCCGTCACTAAATATGACATTGAGTGAGGCTTTTACTTGATAGCGTTTTGCCATATCTAAAAGCGTTAATAATGTGCTGCGTAGAGCATATTCTGGAGGTCGGTGTTTATTAATTTGGCTGTGCGAAAGTAACAATGCAAAAATATGTTCGGAGTCAGTACTACCATTAATTATTTCGTAAAAATCTTGAGTTAAAGTACTACGGATTTTTCTGTGTAATGTTTTGCGGAAATTCTCAATTTGTCCATTGTGAATAAATAGTAATTGTTGATAGTTAAATGGCTGACAATTAGCAAAATCTACTGCTTGGTCTGGTGTTGCACTGCGGACATAAGCTAGTACACATTTTGATTCAATATAACGACTTAGACCTGGTAGATTAATGTCATTCAAAATAGGTAGGGTATTTTTGTAGGTAAAAGGTTCCATATCTTTTTGGCTATGATACCAACCGACACCAAAGCCATCTACATTTACTAACCCAGAGGTCATTTCGCGGGGTTGATAACTCTGGACTATCAATGAATGTTCTGGTTTATATAGAAGATATTCCAGGGAAATAGGCGAACCGAGGTAGGCTAATAAACGGCACATGATTAAAGTATTTGCTCCCAATAGCTTTATAGCATAAGCTTTTTTACTAAAAATTAGCTGATTTTTGGCTAAATTAGCGGTGGCGTACCCGAAATGATCGATATTTTGGTTGAGGGGATTGCTAATGTTGATGAAGGCTTTAAACTTTTGTTTTCTGCAAATCCGTTTCCTGGTTATCAAGCTGAAATAATTGGGTTGAGGTCAGAGTATAACGGTCATTGGTATTACTGGAATAAAAACAATTTGCAAGGTTGGCTATGTCCAGCTTTGTTAAAATACTTCAGGGAACCACCAAATAAAATATATTGCAAAGCTGAAAGCCTTTATTCGTCAGGGCGGCCGCATCTTATTTACTAATAAAAATTAAAACAGATCTGAAAATGTC
>NZ_CAWUDO010000096.1:0-29238 GCF_963920935.1 Nostoc sp. CCY 9925
TGCTGGCGATGTTGCTCCTGTGGCTCTAACCGCTCCTTCCATCAACGGTTAATCAATCAGTAATTAAGTCAAATAAAAAGCGCTCTCCGAAAGGGGGGCGCTTTTTAATGTCTTAAAATTGGGATAAAGGCATATGCATTAAACCAATTCAAGATTTACGAAATCAAATATGAGTTCTAAATAAACGGCTCGTTTTCAAGATAACAGTCTTTCAATTGATACCTGAATTTCTGGAAATGCTAATGGTGTAATCATGCCCTTTTGTATTATTTTGTGTGTGGTGTACTGCCCATTGTGGGGACTTTGAAACACAATTACATGCTTGGCAGCCAAATTCAAAACCCAGTATTCTGAAATTTCAGCAGTGGCATAAATGGCAGCTTTAATATCTAAATCTTTTTTTAAACTTGTTTTAGCAACCTCTAAGATCCAAAAAATATCTTCAGGAGCAGGGTGACGATTATTGTAGTTTGATTCTGGTAGCCGAACGATCGCAATATCTGGTTCGGGTTCAGAATTTAGTAGTGTGACTGGGCCATTGAAACGGACATCGGCTTTACCGATGAGTAACTGTTCTAGATATTTCACACCTCGTTTTGCAGTGCTGTAATGAATTGGAGTTTCTGGAGTCATTTCCACAATTTCGCCTGCTAACAACTCCACACGGCGATCGCGCAAAATCCCCGCTTCAATCATGCGATGATAGTCGTCTACAGACCATTTAGCTAGCGTTTTCATATCACTGATGCAAGTCTGACTTAATTTTACGGTGTTTCAACCAAGCGATCGCCCCTCACCAAAGCCATTAGCTGAAAACTACTCCAAAATTCTGTAGGAATGTCATCATAGTTAAGGTGAAAACATTCTGGAGACAAAACCACGGTTTACGCACGTCCCTTAGCACGGTTAATTGAGCAATTGCAACGCTTACCGGGAGTTGGGCCCAAATCTGCCCAGCGGCTGGCTTTGCATATTTTGAAGCGACCAGAAGCAGAAGTAGAAGCTTTGGCGCAAGCTTTGGTAGAGGCAAAAAAACAGATCGGTTTGTGTTCTGTATGCTTTCACTTATCTGCTGAGCCAGTTTGTGAAATTTGTCGTAATGTCAACCGTGATAACAATACTATTTGTGTAGTCGCGGATTCTCGTGATGTGATTGCCCTAGAAAAAACTCGCGAGTACAAGGGCAAGTATCATGTTTTGGGTGGCGTAATTTCTCCTATTGATGGAATTGGCCCAGAACAGTTGACCATTCAAGCTTTAGTACGTCGGGTGAGTAAACAACAACCTCAAGAAGTTATTTTGGCAATCAGTCCGAGTGTAGAAGGGGAGACAACTACGCTGTATCTCGGTCAGCTACTAAAGCCATTTACCAAGGTGACACGAATTGCTTTTGGTTTACCTGTTGGTGGTGATTTAGAGTATGCCGACGAAGTTACTTTGGCAAGAGCCTTGGAAGGACGCCGGGAATTAGACTGAACGACTCGAATTAAAGTTAAGGCAGCAGCACGAATTGGTTCGAGAGATAATTCTTATAACGTTCTCCCCCGTTAACCCTATGAGTATAACGGGGGCTTATTGTTATCCGCGGTTTACTGTTGTTGGCTGATATTTAACCTATAGCATATCTATAGCAAGCAATAGGCAACGCCGCTTAAATTTACACATTCATTTTGATGTATCATTGAGCCGAAAGGTTGCGATCGCACCTTCATTTAGCAAAGAATCTTTCTAGGACTGATACTGTTTGCGTAACAATAAGTTGCTGGATGTTCTGATATTGAATTTTAACGAGAAGATAAAAAATAGGCTCAACTGAGATTAAACAAGGGAGGTGAGATTAAACAAGGGAGGTAATACTATGTCAGTTAAGCTTTTACCCGACCTTGGCGATTTAGTAGAAGGACTGGGAGTTACAGGAATTGTCGGAATAATTATTGTACCTGTTTTTCTTCCACTCATAGGTAGTGTTGGTAGACCCATAGCCAAAGCAATGGTCAAAAACGGCATTCTTTTTTATGAAAAAAACAAGGCTGCATTGACAGAATTAGGTGAGACTTGGGAAGACATCATCAGCGAGGCAAGATCTGAGATTGGAGAACAACGAATGAAATCGGCTGAACCAATGGATACCTAGACCAAGCAGAAGACTCACTCAGAAAATACAAATTTCGGTTGGCGCTGCGATCGAATCCATTTTTGTTGGGAAGTTTTTGCGTCAGCCGATAATCGCTTGTTGCTTGATATCTAACCTTTTGTATATTAACTAAATATTCATATTCCATCAGCAAAAAGGCATATTACTTTCTCAAAACTTGATATTCAATAAGCAAAAAGACGTATTGCTTTTTCAAAATCAGCTTTGACTTTCTCAAACCCCAGTTTGCTTGTTGATTTTGGTGTTTTCCGCAAGCAAAATCAGCTTTCACTTTTTCAAACCCCAGTTTGCTTGTTGATTTTGGTGTTTTCCGCAAGCAAAATCAGCTTTCACTTTCTCAAACTCTAGTTTGCTTCTTTATTTAAGTAATTTACCGTTTTATTTTGGTGTATCATTGAGCCGAAAGCTTGCGAACCCTTCACTCAGCAAGAATCTTTCGATAGCTGACTGGTGACTCTGCTGGCTCGTTAGTTAAAGATTTTAGTAATGGCTTCAAAAGATTCCTGAAAATGTATTTTCTCCTAATTGGTATTAAAATATCTAGCTAAAATCCGATAAATATACGTAATACATCTGTATAATATCTGAGTAAAATGTACAATTGTACTAAACTAATTTACTTAAGTTCAATAAACAATTTAGATTGCCTCTTACAGATTGCTACTTATGTCTAAATACTCGTTTAACCGGATGCAGCCAATTGAGTTTGAATCTATGGCACAAGCACTTTTGGAGAAAACATATCGTATTGGTGGCAATCTGATTCAGTTTGGTCAAGGGCAGGATGGTGGACGAGAAGCTACATGGTCACAATCAATTAATCATCCACAGTATTCTCGACCGACCAATCAAAAGGCAGATGTTGTAAAAGAATGGGTTTTCCAAGTCAAATATCACGATTTTGACCAACGTGGCTGGTCTACTGCTCGTGATGCTGTCCTTGAGGATTTAGATAAGGAACTAGAAAAGATTGTTCATAAGTATGCTGTGCCATGCCATGCTTACGTGTTGATTACTAATGTACCTTTCACTGGAGCAAGAAATGTTGGTACTCGCGATCAAGTAACGACACTAGTAAGAAAGTGGAGTAAGCATATTCCAGAAATCTATGTATGGGATGCTGCTGATCTTTCAAGAATGCTAGATGCGAATGAGGATGTTCGGACAGCTTATATAGATACTATTCTTGTTGGTGATACACTTAAGGCTATATACAGTCAAGCGACTTCTGGCATAAATCGTAAACAGAGTGCCTTTAAAGCTTATTTAAAATTTGTGACAGAGTGTGAGGGATCTGCTCGTGCGGAAGACGCAGGTGATGAACCAGATCTGCCACTAGCTGAAGTATTCATCGATCTAACCTTAAAAATTCGGGACAGTAATAACAAACTACCTATTGAATGGCTTGCTAGAAAAAACAAATCGAAGCCTAACCCCGATACAGTTCTATTACCAGAAAGTTTGATGCAAGTACGTGCATCGTTTGCTCTATTTTTCGCAGATTATCCATATATTTTACTTTTAGGTGGGCCGGGTTTAGGCAAGAGTACTCTGACTCAATTTTTGAGCCTCTATCAAGCTGCTCGAATTGTCGCTCCAGAGTTGTCTCTGCGTCTTGCAGATCGGCTTAAGCTACCTGAAGGAATAACTGCTAAGGATTTAGATGCTTATTGTAGTCCACGTTTTCCCTTGCGGATTGAGCTACGCCGCTATGCAAGGTGGATGAGTAATCAACAAGATAATAAGCATGAATTGGCTCGTTACATTGTTGAGGACTTAATTAATCCAAATGCCTCATCAACACTTGGAATGGATGATGTATTTGACTTGGCATCCAAAAATCCCATCCTCTTAATTCTGGATGGTTTAGATGAGGTTCCAAATCCAGAAACACGACAGCAAATTATAGCGAATTTGCAAGTATTCTTGCGTCGCATTGACTCAGAGAATGGAGACATTCAAGTAATCTTGTCAAGTCGCCCAAAAGGATATTCAGGTGAGTTTGAAGGATTGAAGCCAATTACATGGGAACTCAATGAACTCGAAAGGGCAGATTTCGATGAATATTGTGACTGTTGGTTAAAAAATAGAATTCGTGACGCAGAAACTCGAAGTGAGGCAAAAGAGCTAATTAATCGTGGAATGCTTTCTGAAGCAGTTCAACGCTTAGCTATATCACTTTTACAGGCAACAGTTATCCTCACTATTGTTCGATCCAAAATCCAAATTCCACATCAGCGAAATTTACTCTATAAAAAATACGTTGAAGTTATTTTTAATAGAGAAAAAAAGAAGTCACAGCTTGTAGATGAACGCGAAAATGAGTTGCTTCGACTTCATGAGAGAGTTGGCTATGAACTTCATTGCAAGATGGAGGAGAGACGCATTGAGGCTCTTGATCGTGAAACCTTTCGCAGCTATGTTTTAAGTGTTTTAGAAGATTACTCAGCTATTGAACTTGGAAATAAGAAACTGCGAGATGTAGCAGATGAAATTATTGAAGCAGCTACAGTTCGTCTGTGCCTATTAATTGGTAAAGGAGAAGATCAAACAGATGTAGACTTTGTTGTACAGCAATATCGTGAATATTTTGCTGCATTGTACTTGTCCAACCATCCTGATGCAGATCCAGCTCGTGTTTTTGATATGTTGGTTCGGCGTGGGGCTTACTGGGCTTATGTACTTCAGTTCTATGTTGCCCAAGCAAATACTAACCAACAAATGCGTTGGATTATAGGTATCCCCGATCAATATAATGAAGAGAATCATGTTGAAGCCCTTGTTAGAAAAACCAGGACTTATCGAGCAATTATTAATGTCTTACCTGAATTTACTCTTCAACGGAAGAGTGATTTTAAACGTGCCCTCGAAATAATCTTTAGCTTGGAAACCAGATGGACATGGTTAGAACAAGAAGCAATTATAGAAATTTTGCAACTTATTCGTTCCATTAACATTTTTCAAACACTTGACGAAATCTTTGGAAACCTATGTTTAGACGATAATGCAACACTAGCTGTAGAACTTTGGCTCTTAGCTAAACTATCCTCTTCTCAATCACAGGTTCACATAGATATTTGTAACAAGGTTCAAAACCTTTTGGAACACGAAGATACACAATTGATTGGTTGAAGAAAGTCTAATTACAAGACAGGAACATGAGAATCTTCTCAATACACAGTTGGGAGATATTCTTAGAATTCCTATAACTCCGGTAGATATCTTCCAGGGTATAGCCATGTTCTCTCATACTCCGCTCATAACTCCTCTTGATAAAATTATTAATGTGTTTCTCACTATTCTTGAGAAAGAAGGTATTGAGCGTGTCAGCAATGGACGAGGCTTGGATGGGTTGCTTTATCTACACAGAATACAATCAGTGAGTATAGAAGAAGTAGAAAATATACTATATAAAGCAAACAATTTACCATCACTTCCTTCTATATGGGTGAGCGCTATTTTATGCCTTTGTATAGATGTGCCTGAACTTGACATCGAGCTTTTACTTAATTTTTGGGAAAAAAATGAACAGTTGAAACAACGTCTTTACTTTAGACACCAGGAAGAACTTCCAAAAAATTGGAATCAACTTATGGAAAGACTTTTAGACAGTAACCGTGCTAGTGCGTTACGATTGGGTATTGCAATCGCAGCTTGTTCAAAAGCTAATAGAAAAATTCAAAACTCTTTACGAGAGCGATTATTAGCTGAGTCTAGTAGTTATTTGATGAATAGCGACAATGCATCTTACGAGTTGTATTGTCGTGCGCTACTCAATTTAGATCCTAGCTTGGAAGAATTTTCATTATGGGCACAACCAGAGGCTATTCATCGAATATGTAAATGGCCATGGCTAAATCGTCTTAGTACGCATTTTGTCAATGCAGCTAATCCGAAATTTAAGCTTGATTATAAGCAACTGCGAAATCAATTATCCCTTTTTATTGCTAAGCGATGTGATTATCCAGCAACCATAGCTTTAGCAGCACTTGAAGCTATTCTAAAGATTGATGAAACTAATCTTCCAGTATTAAATTCAAAGATATGGCAGCAATGCTCGGATGAATAGCCAATAATAATTATCTACTCTTGTAAAATCGTCTTTGATGCAATCCTAGTTTTCTTCAGGTCTGCTTCGGAAAGTTGTTCCCCAGCTTGCAGGCGAGTGGCGGAAGTTTGCAATACTGTCGCTGCACCTTTATCTCCTATTTGTAAGGCGGTTTTGGCGGCTGTTTGTAGCATTGTAGCAGCGCCAGTGCGATCGCCCTCTTGCAATTTCGCTTCCGCTAATTGGGTTTGGCGATACTTGGCTAATGCTAAAATCGATTGCTGCACCTGAGGATTGGATGCTGGTTGATATGCCTTGACCACATCTGCGTAGACTGGGACGATGGGTGAAAGTAAGCCTTGCTGATTAACTAAGGGGTCATCGTAGCGGATTTGCAGATGTCCAATTACCTGTTTTCCTTCTGGCAACTGTCCCAAATAAATATTAGCCAAAACTACCCGTTCTACATCCTGCATCAAATCTCCCAAGCGCACAGCAAAGCTGCCATCAGCTTCTGGTTCCACTGATAACTCAATTGTGTCTGGGGAAACTTGGGCAATGGGTTTAAATTCTGCTAGTCTGACATTTGGTACTAAAGACAACAACAAGTAGGCATTGGTTAATCCCACAGATTTAATGCGTCCAAACAAACGGCTAAATTGCTCTAAAGCTTCTTCAGGACGCTCAATATAAGCTAAAGTACCACCACCAACATCGGCAATTTTTTCTAATAAATCCTGATTCCAGTTATTACCAAATCCGAGAGTGCTGATAGTTAAGTTCAGCTTGGCAGCCTTTTGCGCGAGTTCTAAGCAGCGCTTGTTGTCATCCGAGCCGATATCCCACTTCCAAATTCGCAAACTGCTTTCACCTTGACCATCCGTCAGCAGAAAGGCTTGGGAAACAGCACCTCTTGTACCCTTCATCAGTTCTGTAATTCCCAGTTCCAAACCCTGAGCAATTACCGTGCCGCCGCTAGCACTCAGTTTCTTTTTAATTTGAGATTTGATGCTTTCGGGGTCTTCAATAATTTGGTTGGGGATAATGACTTCCGCAGAACCCGCAAAAGCCACAACCGAGATGCGATCGCCAACTTTCAACCGTTCGATTAATCCTTCCACTGCTTGAATCACCGTTTTAATTGGTTGTCCGTGCATGGAACCACTTTTATCTAGAATCAAGCAGAGGTTAAGGGGGAGATTTTGGTCAAACTCACCAGCGATTGCCGAAATTGTCATTGCCAATTGACGTTGGCTACTAGTTTGAGCCACATCAACATTATTGTCATTTAGCGCCGAGAGCAATTTAACTTTCATTGGGGAGGGGTATCTTGCAAGACTGTTTTGGAGACAATTCTGGTTTTCTTGCGATCGCTTTCAGATAAATCTCCACCAGATTGTAGCTGGGTGGCAGAAGTTTGCAACACTGTCGCTGCACCAGTATCTCCCATTTGCAACGCCGTTTTGGCAGCCGTTTGTAGCATCGTCGCCGCACCAGTACGATCGCCTTGTTGCAATTTCGTCTCGGCTAACTGAGTTTGGCGATACTTCGCTAATGCCAAAATAGATTGTTGCACCTGGGGATTGGGGTTTGGTTGGTAATCTCCTACTATATTGGCGTAAACTGGGATATTTGGCGTAAATAAACTGGTTTCGTTCGTAGCTGGATCATCGTAGCGCACTTGCACATTAGCGATCGCTTGTTTGCCCGATGGTAATTGTCCCAAATAAATATTAGCCAAAATCACCCGTTCTGCATCTTTCATTAAATCTCCCAAGCGCACAGAGAAGCGTCCATCTGGTTCTTGTTGCAGTGGTAATTCAATGGTGTCCGGAGAAACTTGGGCGACGGGTTTGAGTTCCGCTAGCCGGACATTGGGCATGAGGGAGAATATCAAATAAGCATTAGTCAAAGCTACTGCTTGAACACGGCTGAACAAACGGCTAAATTCATCTAGTACGCGATCGGGTTTTTGAATATAAGACAAAGTACCCAAACCAGCATCAGCAATTTTTTCTAAAACATCTTGGTTCCAATTGTCACCAAATCCCAAAGTATTCAAAGTCAAATTATAACTGGCAGCCAATTGGGCAAATTTCAAACAGCGATTATTATCACCATGTTCATTTTCGCCATCGGTTAATAAGAAGGCTTGGGAAACACTATCTTTTTTCCCCTTAGCCAATTCTTCAATCCCCAAGCGCAATCCTTCATCAATGGAAGTCCCACCATCAGCAGCTAGGCGGTTAATTTGCTGTTTAATTTTTTCTGGATCTTCGATCGCTTGACTGGGTATCAAGACTTTAGCACGATGATTAAAAACTACAACACTCAGGCGATCACCAGGATTTAATCTATCCACCAGACGATTCGCCGCATTTTTCACCGTTTCTAGCGGTCGGCCATTCATGGAACCGCTATGATCGAGAATTAAGCATAAATTTAGTGGTATATTGCGGTCTTGAACTTCAGCGATCGCCGAAACCGAAATTCCCAACTGACGTTGACTGTTCAGTTGATTGGCGTCCAAATTACTATCATTCAAGGCAGGCTGTAAGCTAACCCTCATAACTCAAAATTCCTATTCAGGATATAGATATTTGTAAATAACTTCAAAGCACTACTTTAGCGCTACGGAAAACCTATGCAAATACATTAATATAATCAGAATATCTTAGAAGCCAAATATTGGCAGATGCTAGCCCCCCTTCAGCATTAGGGAGAAATCCACACCTTGAACCAAGTTAGCATCACGCTAGGATGTATTACAGTTAACGGCATAATTTCAGGCGATCAGTTGCTATGGACATTTCCGCCATCAAGGCTGTTCAATCCCCTTATTACGGCGATCGATTTTACCGGAAACCGCCGCCAGATTTACCGTCTCTATTATTAAAGGAGCGAATTGTCTACTTGGGAACTCCTTTAGTTCCACAAATCACAAAACTGATCATCGCCGAACTCCTGTATTTGCAGTCCGATGACCCAGACAAACCAATTAAAATTTACATCAACTCTACAGGCACTTCTGGTTACAGTGGCGAACCCATAGGCTTTGAAACCGAAGCCTTCGCCATCTATGACACAATGAAATATATCAAGCCTCCTATCCACACCATCTGCATCGGTTCGGCGATGGGTATGGCAGCGATGCTCCTCAGTGCTGGTACAAAAGGTTGCCGTGCTAGCTTACCCCATGCTTCCATTATTCTGCACCAACCCAAGAGTTTCGCCCAAGGTCAAGCAACGGATATTCAAATTCGGGCCAGGGAAGTTCTAGTCAACAAGACAGCAATGATTGACATTTTGTCTCGCAATACAGAACAGGCAGCAGAAAAAATTAGCAAAGATATGGATCGTCTACTATACATGACTCCCTATCAAGCTAAAGAGTACGGTTTGATTGACCGAGTTTTTGAAAAAGAAGAATTGGCCAATCCCCCACTACCTGCTAGCGTCCTTTAAAAAATGAAGTGAGTCGATTTCTTGGAATTTCAACTCACTCTACCCCACAGGAGCTACCAGGCTTCATCCTTGCTATTAATCATTGTAATAACGGAGCAAATTATGCCTATTGGTTACCCCAGCGTTCCCTATCGGTTGCCAGGGGGACAGATGGAGGAATGGGTTCACATTTATACTCGTCTTTCCCTGGAACGAATTATTTTCCTGGGTGAAGAAATTGACGATAAAATTGCCAACGAGATTATAGCCTTCTTGTTATATCTGGATTCTGAAGATCCAGGTAAAGATATTTACATATACATCAATTCCCCTGGTGGTATGGTCACCTCTGGGCTGGCAATTTATGACACCATGCAGCACATCAAATCAGAGGTGGTTACGATATGCACGGGTCTAGCAGCCTCTATGGGGTCATTTCTGTTAGCAGGCGGAGCCAAAGGCAAACGGTTAGCATTGCCTCACTCACGGATTATGATTCACCAACCTTCTGGCGGCACCCGTGGGCAAGCAAGCGATATCGAAATTGAAGCTAGAGAGATTCTCCGGATTCGTAACCAGCTAAATCAAATTTATGCTGACAACACCGGTCAAACCTTAGCAAAAATTGAAAAAGACATGGATCGCGACTTTTTCATGTCTGCCCAAGAAGCTAAAGAATACGGTTTAATTGACCGTGTAATTGAAGAGAAACCGTAGGAAGAGGACGCGGGGACACGGAGACGCGGGGAGATGAGGGAGATGAGGGAGCAGAGGAACACAAGAGAAGTTAGAGTAAGTCTTTCCCCTTGTCTCCTTTTGCTGTTCCCATAAGGCCACTTGCTTTAAGTCAGCACGCCCAACGCAGTGGCTCCCCAATGCCCCATGCCCCATGCCCAATGCCCCACGTTCAAAAAACTGTCAAAATTGAACTTTAAAATAGTAAATTACGCTTTATGATTGATATCTCAGGCTATGAGCTTCATAGCTGATAGGCCCTAGCTAAATATTCGATAGCTCATAGCTCAAGATGGATCTTGGAGATTGCTACCGTTTATTGGGTTTGAGGTCGGGAGCCTCTTTTGCTGACATTAAAGCGTCTTACCGACGACTGGCGCAGCAATATCATCCCGATATCAACCCAGATGACAACAAAGCCAAAGATAAGTTTATTGCCTTGACAGAGGCTTACAAACTCCTGCTGACGGTAGTACTGCCAGAGGAAACAGCTCCACATTCAAATCAGGTGTCAACATCGGGACGCGATCGCCCCAAGGCAACGTATCGGGAAAAAACACCAGTAACAAAGGCGACAAGCCAACAAACAGCGACACCAAAACCGCCGAATTTGGTGGAAATAGAACAGCGGCTCAAGTGGAAGACTTATGAGCAATTGCAGCGATTTTTGCAAGAAAGACGATTTCCCCAAGCGATCGCTCTAGCTGAAGCTTTATCAGATCGGTTATCAGGAGATGCAGAAGTCCGTCAATGGCTAGCAATTGCCTATCAAATCTGGGGACGGGCATTAATTTCTGAAAACCAGCTGCTCAAAGCCAGAATTTATCTGAAAAAAGCCCTGAAAACAGACCCTCATAATAAAAGCCTCTGGTATGAAGTACAGCGGGATTTCGAGCGTTTAGAACAAATTTTTTGAATCAGAATACAGAATTCAGAATTCAGAATAAATTATCTCAAGCTCGCTTAATTACTTATAGTTAAAAACTCTCCATTTCAGAGCTTTAGCCTAATTTATAAGTATTCAAACGGACATAGTATTATATGGGCATCGAAGAGGACAAACAGACAAGGATTTTTTCTCCCCTTGTCCCTTTTCTCCCCCTCCCCTTGTCCTGTTGTGGTCATCGCTGCCATTCGCGCAACACTCTTCCTAATGTAGCGATTCCCTCAACAATCTTGTCATTTGGTTGAAAGCTAAAAGCTAGCCTGATGGCATCATCGCCCTGACCATTGGCGTAGCAGCGAGTTCCTGGTAGGAAGCTGACGCCGTGTTCTGCACAAGCACTGAGGAGTACTTTGGCACTGATATTTTGTGGTAATTTACACCAAACGAAAAAGCCACCGTCTGGCCGCAAAGCGACTATAGCCAATGAGAACACGATCGCGATCGCCAGCAATTCCTTGAGCCTGTAAGCGCAGGATAATTTGCTCATACAGTTGAGCTGAAGGCGGTCCGTAATTGAGAGCGATCGCAGCTTCTTGTGTCAGCACACTAGCACTTGCAGCCGCTAAATCAGCATGGGGGAAGAGAGTTGGGTCAGCTAGACCATAGGTAAAACTGACAGTAAGGATTTTGGTTAACTCTGTACCATAGCCCTCTTCTGTCACCTTCCGGAAGGACGATCGCTAGAAGCCTCATGAGGCAATGAATACAAGCTATACTATTAGAAAAAATCGGTCTTGTATTTGTTGTTAGAAAATAATCGCGCGATCGCAGGCTATACAAAAGCTTTAGAATTCAGAAATGGCAAAAGTTTTCGGAGAGTGACAGAAGAGGGATAGGTTGGTGGTGCGAGATTTTTGGCTCGTTCGGCGAACAAATCAACAATTTGATAAGTATGGGTGGTGGGAGCCATAAGCAATTCAAAATGAAGAAGAATACAGGAGTCAGAATTCAGAATTTAGAGAATACTCTTAGCAGGTGAAGCCGCCGCACGGAAGTTCAAAGAATGAGGCAATTATTCGGGGCCTTCAACTCCTTTATTTATCAGCTAGTCAACGAGAATCGAGTGTAGATTTTGTTTGTTGATGGATGTATTCTTTCTTATAACATCATGACAAGCATCACGAACATTGACTGATAGAACAGAATTACTACAGTGAAATCAATTAAGTGGAAGTGCCAGCAGCTAATTTTGAGCTTATGCTGTCTGTTACTGATTCTTGCTTGTAACAGTTTCTATCCCAGTACTAAGCAAGATGCTAAACTTCTCAAGGTCGCTACAGATCCTACCTTTATCCCCTTTGAAATCCAAACACCTAGCGGGAAGTTACAAGGATTTGATATTGATTTGATGAATGCGATTGCTCAAGTTGTAGGGTTTAGAGTTGATTTTGAAAATTTGCCCTTTGATGGCATGATATCAGCTTTACAAGCCAAAAGAGTTGATGCTGCAATTAGTGGGATTACGATTACCGCCGAACGGTTGAAAACAATTGCTTTTTCACGGCCTTATTTTAAAGCGGGATTGGCGATCGCTGTCCGCCAAGACAATCAAAATATTAAAGACTTCGACAGTCTCCAGGGGAAAAAAATTGCTGTACAAATAGGTTCCACTGGAGCAGATTTTGCTAAAAGTATCCCCAGTGCTAAAATTAGTACTTTTAACTCTGGGCCAGAATTTTTCCAAGACTTGCTCAACGGCAATGTTGATGCTGTAGTTAGCGATGCTTTCGCCACTTTGTATGCCATTAAAAATGGCAAACTCAAAGGCATCAAAATTCTTGCCGACCTACTTACCGAAGAATACTACGGCATTGCCACACCTAAAGATTCCCCGCACCTGAACACAATTAACAAAGCTATAGCCACTTTGTTATCCAACGGCACTTACAAACAAATTTATCAAAAATGGTTTAACGCCGAACCTCCACAATTACCCGCATGTTGGGCAAAGGGAGCGCTGAATGCTAAGCGCTGTTAGCGGATAGCTATGGTTTAGCCCGTGCTGAGTCAAGATTTAGGAGCTATTATTCTCCCCTCTGCTCCTCTGCCCACTAAAATATTTTATGCGTCAGAATTAATACTGCCACCAAAATTCACTCTTAAAACTACAATCTATTGTAAGTCTACTGTAGTCAGGGGGAGCCAATTGTGGCACCTTGGATCTTAGTGGCTAGAACCACCTTGAAACGGGAATTAAGGAACTTCCACTATGCTGATTTGCCCTCAGTGTAAATTTGAAAACCCTAATACCAACAAATTCTGTCAAAAATGTGGCACATCCCTGACTCACAAAGTCTGTCCTGAATGCAGCACTGATGTTGCTGTGAATGCACTACGCTGTCACAACTGTGGTACGGAATGTGGAACGGTATTTTGGGCAATTATTACTCAAGAAGTAACTGGAGATGAGGGAGCAGGAGAAGAAAACACGGAGGCACAAAGAGAAGTCGGAGTGCCGGATATTGCCGAACTGAACTTCGGAGAACACGGAGACACGGAGAACTCTTTCCCCGCGTCTCCGTGTCTACCCGCCTCTGTGTCTCCCTCAGCCCCTAGTCCTGAAGAAATTATATTACGCTCTTATTTAGACTCTCAGGAGCGCTATCAATTGTTAGACTCCTTACCTAGTCTAGAAAATATTACTGAGGTAGAAGCGAGAGTTTTAGACTGTCAGCCGTATCAAATATCACTTATTGAAGCAATATTAGGAAATCAGCAATCGGATCTGGCAACGCCATCAGTGGCAGCAAATGGAATTCCTAGTCTTGCTAAACTTTATATCGCTTTACAAGACCAAGGTCAGCCGGGGATACCACTGATTCACGATGCATGGCAGGAAAGTGATAAACAGGTAGTACTAATTCAAGACCGCTCGAATTGGCAACTTTTACTCGATTTATGGCAAGAAGAGACAACGAGTTCGTTAAAAATTTTACACTGGTGTTATCAAATGACCCAACTTTGGGCAGTATTGGAACCAGTGAATTGTCGTCAAAGTCTGTTGGAATTGTCGAATTTGCGATTGGATGAAGACCAAACGCTGGCGTTACAAAAATTGTATGTGGAATCGCCTAAAAATCAGGTAGTTGCTGAGTCGCCAGAAGATGACCAAACCTTATCTGTAATTGCAGACCAACCGTTAACTATCCAAGCTTTGGGGCGGGTTTGGCAAACGCTATTTAGACAGACTCAACGCACTCAATTTGGTTCTGTAGTGCAAATGTTAGGGGATTTAGAGGCAGGTAAAATCGAAACGATCGCACAGTTGCGATCGCGTTTGCAGGAAATCTCCGTGGAACTAGAAGCACTAGGAACTGGAACTTTGCCACCAATACAGGAGAAACATACTGTTGTGCCTACTATCCTGCAATCAGAAGAGCCAGAAGATATCATTAGTAAAAGTGATGATATGCCAACTGTTGTGCTGGCAATGCAGTTAAGTAGCTTGGAAGATGCGGGACGCACAGATGTAGGGCGTCAACGTCATCATAACGAAGACTACTTTGGTATTGAAACCAAAATTGAGAAACTGGAGTTGCCCAAAAGTCGAATCCTGCAAGGGTATGGCTTGTATATCCTGTGTGATGGTATGGGTGGACATGCTGGCGGCGAGGTAGCCAGTGAGTTAGCAGTCAACACCCTCAGGCAATATTTCCAAGAACACTGGATTCCTAATCAACTGCCAACAGAAAATAGCATTCGTGAGGCAGTTTATTTAGCCAATGAGGCGATTTACAAGCTTAATCAACAAGATGCTCGTTCTGGAGTTGGGCGCATGGGTACAACTCTGGTAATGCTTTTAATTCAAGATACTCAAGCAGCAGTCGCTCATGTCGGAGATAGCCGTCTCTATCGCCTGACGCGCAAGCAAGGATTACAACAAGTCACAGTAGATCACGAAGTTGGGCAACGCGAAATTACAAGGGGAGTGGAAGCAAGCATAGCTTACGCCCGCCCGGATGCCTACCAACTCACCCAAGCATTGGGTCCCCGTGATGAAAATTCCATTAATCCTGATGTCGGCTTTTTCGAGATCAATGAAGATACCCTTCTAGTGTTGGCATCGGACGGTTTATCAGATAATGATTTACTAGAAACTCACTGGCAGACTCACTTAGAACCATTACTGAGTTCTGGCGCTAACTTAGAACGTGGCGTCACAGACTTAATTGATTTGGCGAACCAGCACAATGGTCACGACAACATTACTGCTATACTGATTCGGGCAAAAGTGCGTCCAAATCTTGAAAGTTGAATATGAATGGGCTGGGAACTGGCAACTGGAGATTGGGGACTAGGGACTAGGATAAAATTCTTTATACCCAATACTCAGTAACCAATACTTAATACCCAATTCCCAGTCCCCAATCCCCAATCCCCAGTCCCCTTACCTTACAGGTTGTATTGTGGTTACTCTGACCCTGTTAGAACCGCAACAGAAAACGCCGCTCCATCAGTGGTGCTTTGAAAACTCTTCCATAATTCGGATTGGTCGAGCAGCAGACAATCATGTTGTTTTAACTGATAGTTTGGTTTCTCGGCATCATCTAGAACTTCGACAAGTCGATTCTGCTAGCAATGACGATGCTTGGCAACTAATTAGTCAGGGTACAAATGGAACTTTCCTCAATGGTGTCCTGGTCATTCAAAGTCCGCTACCAGATAATTCGCTTTTGCAATTGGCACAGGGAGGCCCAATACTGCAATTTCAAATCCAGGAGGAAAAACGGCCGGAGGCTTGGTTGCCTTGGGAAGAGATACAGGAAACGCTAGAAAATGCAGTCCCAACAGTCTCTTCAGCAAAAAATCCTGGAATTTTATCTTACACTTGCACCCATGAAGGTAACTCCCCGAATAATTTGTTTTGTATCCACTGTGGTCAACCTCTGTCAGTGCAACAGACGATTCGCCATTATCAGGTGTTGCGAACTCTGGGACAAGGAGGTATGGGTACTACCTATTTGGCTTGGGATGCGGCTGGTTTGATTGCGGGTATGCCACAACTGCTGGTGTTAAAGCAAATGAATGCTGATATGGTGAGAATTGCCAAAGCTCAAGAATTATTTGAGCGGGAGGCATACACTCTCAAATCTCTTAAGCATCCTGGAATTCCCAAGTATTATGACTTCTTTGTAGAGGGTGGAAAAAAATACTTGGCAATGGAACTAATCCACGGACAAGATTTAGATAAACGTATTTCTAGTACTGGTCCAGTAACACCAAACCAAGCGATCGCTTGGATGATCCAAACCTGCGATATTCTAGACTATCTTCATAGCCAAGAACCTTCACTTATCCACCGCGATATTAAACCCGCTAACCTGATGGTGCGAAGTTTTCAAAATCGCATAGTAGTGCTGGATTTTGGCGCAGTGAAGGAAATTGGCACAGCCCCCGGTACTCGTATTGGAGCAGAAGGTTATTGCGCTCCCGAACAAGAACGGGGACAACCTTTGACGCAATCTGATTTGTATGCAATTGGGCCAACACTGATTTTTCTACTCACTGGCGAAAACCCCTTCAAGTATTACCGCCAACGGGGGCGACACTTCAGGTTTGATGTGGCAAAAGTTCCGACCATCAGTTCCCAACTAAGAGATGTTATCGACCGCGTTACCGAACCATTGCCACGCGATCGCTATCAGACTGCAAATGAATTAGCTGCTGCGTTAGCTGCTTGTCAATAGGGGGACTGGGGACTGGGTATTGGCGACTGGGTATTAGGAAATGGGCACTGAGTGTTAGCAGTTAAAAGAATTATTTCCTAGTCCCCAGTCCCCAGTCACCAGTCCCTAATCTCTATTCTTCATCCCAAGCTTCTACATCTAGCAATTCACTGATTGGGTCTTGCATACTAAAACCAAAGTCTAGCAATTCCTGTTTCCAGTGCTGCCATTCATTGCCGTAGAGCAAAGCGATTTTCCAGATGCTATCGCTTGGCTTGATAATGTTCGATTCTATGAGTGATTGCACGTTACGCTGCAATTTCACCATTGGGTGAATTACTTGCTGAGTCATAACCTCGATTGAATTCAGATTTTGTTGGTAAATGCTTGATTAAAACTGCTTTCCATTCTGCAATTGTTGCCGAGCTCGTAGAGTGGTGTAATTTGGTGAAGCTAGTCTTAACTTTTTAACTATACCATAACAAACTCTACTAGTTTGCTGGCAAATTCGATTTTGTACGGTAATCACCACCACAAAACTCCAATTTTGCCTAGCATTCGTTAAACTTCTTGCAGAAGTCGGGCAAGGGTTAAGGTATGGGCGGTAAGCCTAAGAGATAAAGGCTAAGGAATGTTTCTGTTTCTCCTTTTCCTTTATCCCCTCTTCTTTTTCCTCTTAGACCTTTACTCTTTCTCCACCTAATTGTGGATGTCAAATAGATTAATAAGTCCTCTGGAAACTTGCACTCATGGTGTGAGTGACGATGACTGGGAAAAGTTTATTTGTTTTACTCACAAAAAATATGTGTGTTTGCCGAAGAAACGATAGAACACGGGATACTTTGGAAGATTGTGACTGACTATGAAGTTTGGAATTGAGTAGGAATGTCTACCCTTTATATTTCTTTAAACGTTACTTACAATATCGCAAACATCTAGAGTTAAACGAATTTATCGCAAATCTTTATATAATTTTAATCTTATGGTCACAGTAGAAGACGTGAACGATTGCCCTGTTTAGGCCCCCTCAAGGGTTTTGCCTTGAAGCATAGGGGCGGTCAATTGTCCATGCAGAATTGGACTACCATAAATTTCCTTTGGATTCCGAGTCAGCTTTTGAAGTTTGTGTAAAAAATTTCTAGCGAAGATGTTAGTTTCTGTGGAACAGGTGGGTATCCTCAGAACGGGATGCTCGCTGATACCTAAGTATTTTCCACATTAAATAATTTAGGTATAGATTAGTACAATAACGCAGAATTAAAAAGTCAAATATTAAAATTTTATCTAGGTTTTAGATACATTTACCATATTTTTAATATGAACTCTGACCGTGGTGTTGATGATGTCTATTTAGAATATATTCAAAAATTACTGCCAGGTATTAGCACTGATGCTTTATCAACAATTTCTGTAATTCTATCACACACTTCTTGGGAGAATCCTAATTCTTCAGATGATTGGAATAACTTAGCAGTGGTAGCTTTGAGCGAGGCAGAACAGTGTATTGATAATCTAGTTTTACGCTCAGTCTATCTTGAAATGGCTTTTGAAGCATTGAATAATGGTTTAAACATAGATAAACATCCACTTTGTGCTGCTCATCTTGCTTTAGTCTATAGCATGATTGGAGAAAAACAAAAAGCAATAGAGATAGCACTTAATAGCTTTATTAATATGCTTCATCCTGCTTATACAGTTCACGACGATTACTCTCATTGTCTAATATATATATTTGGTCGCAATAAAAATTTTTCAGATAACGATCGCAAATGCTTGGAACAAATTTTATTAACTGAAAATAACTATGAAAAAGCAGTTTTTTTGTTAATTGAAATAATATGTCGTTCACAGTTAGTTTTTTACACTGCTGTGAGTCGCCGTTTCTTACATCTAGCTTCTCAACTTTTACCAAATTCAGTTGATGTAGGGCTAAAGCTGGGAATATCTAGTTTAATGGCTGGAGAATTAGAAGGAATTTTATATTTACATAAAGCTAGAAAATTAGCGCCAAATTCCGCGCCTATTCTTCAATCACTCTACTTAGCTTACCGAGATTTAAACCAGATAGAAGTCTCCGATTACTGGCAGGAAGTCTCTCGTAAATTTTATCAGCCAAATTCCTCATCTCCAGAATGGCACTGGACGCAATTAGCAGGCAATAGTTTATTTACTTATGTGCCTTTTGAAGGGAATTTAATAATGGCAGTTGAGCCAAGCTTGCGTAGTATTGTCACCAGTGTATTAATTGCCGAACAAGACTGGTTTGAGAAAGAGATGGAGTTTTGGCGCAATAGCATTAAACCTGGTATGACAGTGATTGATGTCGGTGCTAATGTTGGAGTATATACTTTTAGTGCTGCTTTAAAAGTTGGATCTAAGGGACGAGTGTTAGCAGTTGAACCTTTCTCAGGTTGTGTACGTTGTTTGCAAGAAACCTGTAGAATTAATCAATTATCATGGGTTAATGTTTGTGCAGGGGCAGCTAGCGATCGCAATGGTACTGTAAAGTTACTACTACATTCTGCTAACGAACTTAACCAGGTGATTTCTAGTGATGCAGCAGAAAATATATCTTCAGACTCTTTTGAGGAAGCCACCTGTTTTACTTTAGATAGTCTGATTGACCAAGAAAACATCGAGAGGGTGGATTTTCTTAAAATAGATGCAGAAGGGCATGAAATGGCGGTTCTTGCTGGTAGTCAGAAATTACTCACTGAGTTTTCGCCAATCATTTTATATGAAAATATTGCAGGTAGCCAAGGCAGTAATATTGAGGTTGCACAATATTTAACTAATAAAGGATATCAACTGTTTTACTATCAACCTTATACACAAAAACTGATAGCAGTAGATTCAGTTAAAGATTTTGAAGAACAGCTAAATATCATTGCGTTTCCGCCCCAGAAAGCAACAGAAATAAATTCCTTACTACCAACAAAAAGTTTGTAGTAAGCACTGAAGTGCTTCCGAAGATTTTTGTATGAATATCATAAACTCACACCAGAACAAAAAGCTGAATTAGTTGAACAACGCTTAAGTCGTGGCTATCCACCCCACTCGCCACCACATCTAATAGGGGATAGACAATTTTATCTGTTAACGGTAGCTTGTTATGAGCATAAGTGTCATATGCAATCTGAATCGCGCAGTCAGCAATTATTAAATAAGATATTTGATAGGTTTAGCATTAGTGAAAAGGATCATGAAAGCGCTGAATGAAGCGCTTACTACAAACTTAACAATCTATGCTTGGGTTGTTTTGCCTAATCACTATCATTTACTAGTTCAGGTTGTAAATTTTGATGTTTTGAGTGACTTATTTCGCAGAACACATGGTGCGCTTTCTCGACAGTGGAACATAGAAGACAATATCACTAAGCGTAAAATATGGTATTCTTGGAGCGATCGCGCTATTCGCTCAGAACGACATTACTATACAACTCTTAACTACATTCATTACAACCAAGTCAAGCATGGTTTAGTTCAATGGCCTTATGATTGGGTTGAAACTAGTGTTTACTGGTATTTAGAAACTTGTGGAAAACAATGGCTGCGTGATTGTTGGACTCAGTATCCACTGCAAGATTATGGCAAAGACTGGGATAATTTGTAACGTTCGTAAGTTCGTAAGTTTGTAGTAAGGGCTTCAGCCCTTATTAACCTCAATTTTGAGGGCTAGAGCCGCTCACTACGAGCTATTTTCCCTCAACATACCTCTGCCACATCTGCTCGTAAGCCTTCTCCATCTCACGGGTAAACTGCTTACCATTCCACAACGGTGCTGTCTGGCGCGACGCTCTCAGTTTCAAAATCACTCCCTGGCGTAAAGCCTCATCCTTCCCTAAGCGCACACCCCACTCTACATATTCTTCATCTGTCCAAGCAATACCTTCTGTAACACCTACATTCATCATCATGGTGTAACTATTACGTGCTGCAAATTGCTGTCCAACTCTGGTTACTAGGGGGATACCCATCCAGAGAGTTTCTAGGGTTGTAGTAGCTCCATTATAAGGATATGTATCTAATACAACATCAGCAATTGTTAAATTTGCTCTGTGGATAGCTTCAGAAGGATCTTGAGGCAAAAATCGCAGTCTGGAACACTCTACACCCTCTTCTTCAGCTATTTTGTAGAAAAACTGTTTAATCGATTCTTCTTCAGCGTCACCTTTAATCAAGAAGTAGCTATTTGGGACTTCTTTGATTATTTTCATTTGCCATTTTGTAGTTTGAGGGTGACGTTTATATACCCTTTGACTGCTGAGATAGATTACAGCATCACTAGGAATATCTAAATCTTGACGACGTAGTGTAGGGATACCGACTTCAAAGCCATCAACAGCGATATAAGTCTGGGGCAATCGCAAAATTTTTTCTGTATAATAATCTTGTGCTGAATCTGGTAATACATAAGGATCGGCAATAAAGTAATCAATTGCAGGTATACCAGATGCATCCCAACCAAGCCAAGTAACTTGAATTGGCGCTGGTTTGAGTGACATTACTTCACAACTAACATCTAGAGTTATACTATCTAGCTCTACTAGAATATCGATTTCATCATCAGAGATTGTTTCGGCAATTTCTAAAGCTTTTATACCTAACTTATGAGCTTTATCAGCTTTATCTACATACCATTTTTGTGCAATTCCATCTCCTGGCTTATAGTTGATTAAATAAGTATAAATTTCAAAATTATCCCGGTTATGATGTTGAAATAGCCAGCGTGCTAACCAGCCTACAGAATGCTGTCTTAAAGCATAGGATAAATATCCTATTTTTAACTTTTTTTTATAAGTTGCTTTTTGCCAATGATTAATATTACGCTGCAAATAACGCTCAAATGATTGATGATATATAGATTGAAGATTGTTCTGACAAATTGCTGCTAGTGAATTATGGATTTTTCTAAAATCTGATGGGCTATCCTCAATGTGCGGCTTGGCAAATGATGGTGTTAATAGAAGTAGAGTTTTGATTTCATCTAATAGAAGTGGCTGGGCTGTGATAAATTCTTGCCGCAAAGCTTCCAACTGTTGGTTTGTTAAGCATATCTCTTGCCAACATCCACCAGCAGCCATTAAAGCCCGCAAGATTAAATGAACAGCAAAAATTTTGTCAGCTATTTCTGTTGATAAGGAAAGGCATAATTTAGCTTTTTCTATACCTTGAGAAAAATTTTTAGCATTTTGGTAAAAAAGAGATAAGTGTCTTAATATTTCTAATAATATTTCTTGGTTATTTGGAGCTTGGGCTAAATACAATTCTAAAAGACATGCTGCTGTTGCTGGTTGTGCAAATGTCTGACCAATTTTCATCACAGCAGCGAAAAATATATCGTTAAACTCTGGTGTAAAGTAAGGTAAGCAAGATTTTATGAAGTCTATAGATGGTTGGTTTAAGGGTAGAGTTTCAATAACTTGCTGTAATACTTGCAGTAATAGTTCTGAATTTAAATCTACAACATCTTGATAATTTAATAACTCAATAATTCCTAATTTATCTAACTGAATTTCTTCAAAATTGTCTATCTTGAAGGAAAGTTGCACAATGTTTAAGAGATTATTGATATCATAATTATTTATTTCTCTTATATGCTGACGAATTGCCCAAGCGAGAGAAAATTCTTCAAGCTTTTCCCGTCTTTCTGCTTCTAGTTGTAAAACTTGGGTTAGTTCTTGGGTATACCTTTGAATATTTTCCTCTTCTACATCTGCTAAAGGCTGCATCCAAGTCATTTGTGCTTCTATTTCTTTTTCTTGTAAAAGCAGAATTAAACCTAGATACCAATAGTGGGAAATTACATTGGGTTCAGATGCAATTGCTTGTTCATATAGATTGGCAGCTTGTTCATAGTTTCTCTCTGTGAAATATTGATAAGCTTGCTGTTCACATTTATAAATTTCAACTTTCATAAAAATATTTATATTGTCTAAAAATGATGAAAAGGTGAGTATAGTATACTCACCTCGTAATATGTTTTTTAGCAAAATTGCTGTTCAAAAGTAAGAGGGAGAAATTAAACTGAAGATGCTTTGAAACTGAGTAATAATTTCAGGGAGAGCTATCTTACATTTTATTTTAACCATCCACTTAGATGAATTGTTTTGCTACTTATTTAATTGATTTCTGATCACCTGCATCACAGGTGATATCTGTGACATCAGGCGCAGTACCTACAAGAGTTCCATCTGCTATAGTGTCACCCACTTTCTTCGGATTGAGAGTTTCGCACAAAATCGCTATAGTTGATGCTTCTCCAGCTCCCGCTCCTGCTGTCACACCAACATGTACAAAACCACCGTAGCCTTTTAAAACAGCAGTACTACCAGCAGGAGTTGTGGGTAAAGCTTTAAGAGATACGCCTCCTGCTTGAAATGCAGCAACATTATAGGTAAAGTTTTCTGTTTGTGTCTTGATACCTAGTTGTAGTTTGTTAAAGTCGGTTTGTGCAGTTATAAAACTGTTAGATTCTAAGAAATAAGCTTGTTGAGCGCGGTTAACAGAACCGGTATATGTTTTTGCTTCTGATGCACGAGCTTTATTAGCTTGGTTGAGGAAGGAAGGTAGAGCAATAGCCGACAGAATACCAATGATGATAATTACTACTAATAGTTCAATTAGGGTGAAACCCTCATTGTCCTTCTTTTTGTTGAGAATGTGTTGGATAAATTTGGCTTTCAATTCGGTTTTCATAAGTGTTTTCCCTGTAGTAGGAAGTGGTTGTGTGTTCTAGATGTAACTTACCCACTCCTGTTTTGTTTTATATCACCCGACCTAAATTTTTTTTTAAGTATTAAACTGTGTTTTTATTTATATCGCTAGCACGCTAGATAATAGGCTATGTTCCTTATCTATAAAGGGTTTTATCAGTTGCAGACTCTCTAATATCGGTATTGTTCAGTTAAAGAAAGCTATCTTTTGAGGTCATCTGAGGAGATAGAGATTGATAGTGGTTGCGGGTTCTCAAAGATCACTTAACCCCTTTTATAACTTACGAAGCTCTATGGGACAGTTGACAGAGGGGAATGTACTATACATACTTGCTTATGAAAATATATGGAAATTGAGCAAGAGATGTCTATTTTTGTAAAGAGCCTCAAAGAACAAGGTCTGCTTGACCAAATTCATATAACAGTATGCAATGTAGGATCTCGTAAATTATCATCAGAAGATGACTATGGTGCTGGTGCTTGGAATTTATTTGCTCCTAACCTAACTATTTACGGTTTTGATGCAGATGCAGATGCCTGTGAAGCTGCTGAAGCTGAACTGGAATTGAAACAAATAAATTGGACTGAAAAACATATTCCCTTAGCGCTTGGGAAGTCTGTAGGAGAGGCAACCCTTTATGTAACTAAGCATCCAATGTGTAGTTCGCTATATCCGCCAAATGAAGCATATACAGCCAGATTTACCAATCTGCCAGAATTATGTAACTTGGATTTCACTATAGAAATTGAGACAACTACATTAGATAGTTTTTGCAACACCGAAGAAATAAATACAATAGATTTTTTACAAATTGATGTTCAAGGTGCTGATCTTCAAGTTTTAGAAGGAGCATCGGAGATTTTAAAACGTGGAGTATTAGGAGTTCAAGTAGAAGTTGAATTTTCACATATATACGTAAATCAACCTTTATTTGCTGATGTAGATGTCTTTTTAAGAGGACATGGTTTTACGTTATTCGATTTAGAAACTGCCTACCGTCATCGCGCTCGTTCACCAATCGCATCAACACAGCGTCCGGGGCAATTACTCTGGGGAAATGCTTATTATCTCCAAGATCCGATTAGGGAAAATGCTAATCTTCAGATTAAAGAACCAGCTAAAATCCTCAAATTAGCTTGTATAGCTGATGTTCTGGGTTTTCCAGATTATGCTTTAGAGTTACTAGAATACCTAACGGTTGAGTATGGCGTTAATGCTGAATACAATTTTGCTCACACTATTATAGAGAGCTTATCTAATTTTCCAGAATTGGTTAAATTGGGGCTAGATTCTCTAGCTGTGGTAGCTAATATTCGTCCTTTTCTGAATATCTAAAGCGTTGTTCAAGTAATTTATTTTTGCGTAGTTCCTATTCTGCTA
The DNA here is from genome assembly GCF_963920935.1 of Nostoc sp. CCY 9925. Classification (NCBI taxonomy): domain Bacteria; kingdom Bacillati; phylum Cyanobacteriota; class Cyanophyceae; order Nostocales; family Nostocaceae; genus Nostoc; species Nostoc sp. CCY 9925. Next base: position 25,092 of record NZ_CAWUDO010000096.1, read on the forward strand.
CTTCTGAAGAGTGCCTTATTCAAACTCAGGTGGCCACAACTCTGATACCGCCAGTTCCCAGCCTGGTAGCAAGTCAGGTAGTGTAAGTGCGTCTCCATTGTGCAACACTACTGGGGCTTGGTTTAGTCGGTAAACTGTTACTGTCAATTTGTCAGGGTCAATCAGTATGCCAACTACAGAGCCAAGTTGCAAAAATAGCTGAATCTTCTCTTCAAGTGGTTTAATTCTGTCGCTTTTAGATTTAATCTCAACCATCAAGTCTGGAACTAACTCTACAAAGTCCCGCTTGGTTTTCTTCAAGCGATCGGCTCTAACAAAAGACACATCAGGGGCACGCAGGTTTCTTTTTTCCGAATCATCCTCTTGTGCGCCTTCTGCTCTCGGTAGTATAAAGCCTGCGCTAGAACCAGTTACTCGCCCTAGTTTGCGCGACATAACCCAAATATTTAAGAAGGTACTCAAGCGAGTGCCAATTTCCTCTGACTCGTAATCTGATGGCCCTATAACTATGATTTTCCCTTCTACCAACTCCATCTGCCATTCTGGATGTTCGGTTTGTAGCTGCTCTAAATCTGTAACGGTGAAAGACATAATATTATAGAAAATACTTCTGTATCTATCAGGACTTACGCAAAATCATGAAAAAACGAACCACAGAGGACGCAGAGGGCACGGAGAAATAAGAGTTTCAGAGAGTTCCTGCGTAAGTCCTAGTACTATTAATTAGCGATCGCGATGTGCCAGTTGCGTAAGTCCTGAAGTATTGAACGCATAGTACTACTATAGGCATTTTCCCATCGCTTACCATCTGGCGTAGCCGATCGCAATTTGTTATGCTATATTAAACGTAGTCGTTATGAGTTCGTATATTTTCATGACTAACCCCACAGTAGAAAACTTGGTAATTATCGGTTCTGGGCCAGCAGGGTATACAGCCGCCATTTATGCTGGACGTGCTAACCTGAAACCCGTTGTATTTGAAGGTTTCCAAGCCGGGGGATTGCCTGGTGGACAGCTAATGACAACCACGGAAGTTGAGAACTTTCCTGGGTTTCCTCAAGGTATTACCGGGCCGGAACTGATGGATCAAATGAAGGCTCAAGCAGAGCGTTGGGGGGCTGAACTATATACTGAAGATGTTATATCAGTTGATATGAGTCAGCGTCCATTTACAGTGCGATCGCAAGAAAGGGAAATCAAAACCAACAGCATCGTTATTGCTACTGGTGCCACAGCAAAACGTTTAGGTTTACCCAACGAACATGAATTTTGGAGTCGAGGTATTTCCGCTTGTGCAATTTGCGATGGTGCAACACCGATTTTCCACGGTGCAGAATTGGCTGTGATTGGTGCTGGCGACTCTGCGGCGGAAGAGTCTATTTACCTTACCAAATACGGTTCTAAGGTAAATATGTTGGTACGCACCGATAAAATGCGGGCTTCTAAAGCCATGCAAGACAGAGTTTTGAGTAACCCGAAAATCCAGGTGCATTGGAACACAGAAGCCGTGGATATTTTCGGTAATGGTCACATGGAAGGAGTGAAAATCCGTAACACCAAAACTGGTGAAGAAAGCAAACTGCACGCCAAGGGTTTATTTTACGCCATTGGTCATACTCCCAATACCTCTTTATTTAAGGGACAACTAGAACTCGATGAGGTGGGTTACGTTGTCACTAAGCCTGGTTCTGTAGAAACCAGCGTTGAGGGCGTTTTTGCTGCTGGTGACGTACAAGATCATGAGTTTCGTCAAGCAATCACCGCTGCGGGTACTGGCTGTATGGCGGCGATGTTAGCAGAACGTTGGTTGTCAGCTAGTGGCTTGATTCAAGAATTCCATCAAAAGCCAGAAACAGCAGATAACGAATTAGAACATCAGCCAGCCAAAAAGACCGAAGCTGAGGAAGAAGCTGGATTTAACTTGAATGCAACGCGTCATGAGGGGGGTTATGCTCTACGGAAATTGTTCCATGAAAGCGATCGCTTACTCTTAGTTAAATACGTCTCTCCCGGCTGTGGCCCTTGTCATACCCTGAAGCCGATTTTAAATAAAGTGGTGGATGAATTTGACAGCAAAATTCACTTTGTGGAAATTGACATCGACAAAGACCGAGATATTGCTGAAAATGCTAACGTTACAGGAACGCCAACAGTTCAATTGTTCAAAAATAAGGAACTGGTGAAGGAAGTCAAAGGCGTGAAGCAAAAGAGCGAATATCGGCAATTGATTGAAAGTAATCTTTGAGATAGTAGATATTGGGGATTGGGGAAGACTCTGCCCAATACTCAATACCTGCTACAGTTCGCTTAAGTGGTAGCCTTAATTTATTAAGTTAGGCAATAGCATATCCTGTGTGTTGCCTAACATTTGGCGGGTGAAATCCCAAGACAATTTTTTCTTTGGGAATTCCTGCTGCTAGTAATTCGTAGGTAACACCATCTTCTGTGTCATCTCGTTGCACCCAAATTTTGCTATTAATAATGTCAATATGAACTAGGCAACCGTGAATTCGCTTCACACCGTCCCAGCCTAAAGTTATCAGCAAATAACTGTCATTTTCGCTATCAAAGACTGCTTTACATTCAATAGCTGCGTGGGAATATTCCTTGTTCTGCGGCTAATAATTGTTTGGCTCCTAAATCTACAAACATATCTTTGTATCCACTGGGAGTAGTCGGACTTTTATTAAGGATGTTTAGGCAATTCCCTATCTGATATGTAAAATGGTCAGCGTATCTTGCTTGATCCAGGCGATCGCTTTATGGCCATCACAAAACGGCGACTACCGACATTTTTCCAGTTTGCTCAAAATCCCAATCTTTCACAGAAACTCATGCTTATAGGGTTAGCCATCACCCTATTTTTCATCTTCCTGGCATTCTTCGCTCCTGTATTCCAGGCTTGGGGATGGCTACAAAACCCGAAAGATTTTCTCTCAAATCCAATTCACCAGCCACCATCAGCTAAATATTGGTTTGGTACTAGTCGCCTGGGTTATGATGTTTTCTCACGGACGTTGTTCGGCGCTCAAGCCGCTTTGCAGGTGGTGATTTTGGCAACCGCGCTGAGTATGATTATCGGTGTACCTTTGGGGATGCTGAGTGGTTATCTCGGCGGGAAATTCGATAAAGTGTTGCTGTTTATTATGGATAGCATCTACACTTTACCAGGGCTATTGTTGTCTGTGACACTGGCCTTTGTGGTGGGGCGTGGGATATTGAATGCTGCGATCGCCATTAGTATTGCTTACATACCCCAATATTACCGCGTTGTTCGGAACCACACTGTTAGCGTCAAAACTGAAGTGTTTATCGAAGCTGCTCAAGCAATGGGCGCTTCCACTTGGGTTGTGCTTTCTCGATATCTATTTTTCAACGTCATTCAAAGCGTACCCGTACTATTCACCCTCAACGCCGCTGATGCAATTTTAGTGTTGGGCGGTTTGGGCTTTTTGGGGCTAGGACTTCCAGAAGAAGTGCCAGAATGGGGATACGATTTAAAACAAGCACTAGAAGCTCTACCTACTGGCATTTGGTGGACTACTCTTTTCCCTGGTTTGACAATGACATGCATGGTAGTGGGGTTATCACTACTCGGTGAAGGGTTAAACGAATTTGTCAATCCTCGTTTACGAAGAGAAAATAGAATCCGAAAGTAGTCATTGGTCATTAGTCATTTGCAAAGAACAAATGACAAAAGACAAAGGACAACTGACAAATAACAAAATAGTAGAGAGATTTGTGTGAAAGATAACCTGACATTAATTGCCGCCGCTACTGGCGGGTTTATGCTTTCCGTCGCCCTTGCTGGTATCTTAAGAGGTACTCCAGTTACAGCTTGGCAAGAGCAATCGAGTGTTCGTACCATGACTGTTGCTAACTTAAGACTCGCACCCAATAAGACAGAAAATTTAGAATATTTTCGTGCCAAAATTCTAAAACCCTAAGGAATTGTTGATTTTGAACTGGAAAATAGGGAGTGGGAAAATAGCTTTGCCAAGAGAAAGGGGAAAAGGGGAAAGGAAAAAGGAATTAAACAAAGTTCTTCCCCTTTCCCTTTAACCTTTAACCTTTTCCCTACCCGAAGGGTTTTGACTAATGACTAATGACTAATGACTAATGACTAATGACTAATGACTAATGACTA
>NZ_CAWUDO010000097.1:0-27822 GCF_963920935.1 Nostoc sp. CCY 9925
GTTTTTCCCATGATTGACTGACTTGAAAATGCTCCTTCGATGAGTATCTATATAGATCAGTCTCACATCGCATTTTCATGCTTGACTATGAAACTTGTTTCATCGGGACTGCCCTCTGCCTTCTGCATAGCTGCCTTCTTCAATTATTACTGTCGAGTTACTTATAATCGCTAAAAAGCTCCAAGCAATCGCTAGAGCCATCACTTGAAGCAATAGTTTGAATATCCATACCTTTCGGTAGGGGTGAGTTAATACCGTCTAACTTTTCACGGCATATGAAAAAAGCGTAAGGGTTTAGGGAAAACACACTTATTCAGCTTTGATTTTGGAATTTCACAAATTCCTTCTAGCTTTGTCACACCCTTACTTTCTCTCAAATAGAGTTTCCAGACCCCGTGAAAAGTCAGGTTCGGGAAGATTAACGGTATTAGATTGTGTTGTTAGAACTTTCCCAGCTCTATTTATAGTGCTGTTTAAGCTTGTAGGATTCCTACAAGCTATGATGGAGAAGTTTTTCACAGCCTCACTTGCTACCGCGTTTTCTAATCTTAGCCTGAGTTTTTGCGATCGCTGAAAATTAGAAATTGTCAACTTACGCAAATTTAACGGCAAGCTAAGATTATTAAAAATATATCTTACTTTTCTGACTAAACTTACTTATCTAGGCAAAAGCCCTCAAAAAAGCGATCGCTATGCTTCAGTATCCCAATCTCGAACAAGCGCTAAAATATCACTTCGGTTACGATAGATTTCGCCCCGGACAACGACAAATTATTGAAGATGCGCTGCAAAATCGGGATTTATTAGTGGTGATGCCTACGGGTGGCGGAAAATCACTGTGCTTTCAGTTACCTGCATTAATCAAAAAAGGCTTAACTGTAGTAGTATCGCCATTAATTGCTTTGATGCAAGACCAAGTAGAAGGACTGCGAAATAATAATATTAATGCCACGTTTCTCAATAGTAGTTTGAATGCATATAAGGTGCGATCGCGGGAAGAAGCCATCCTCAACGGCAAAGTTAAATTACTTTACGTCGCCCCAGAACGTTTGTTGAGTGAAAGATTTCTGCCGTTTCTCGATTTAGTCCATCATCAAATCGGTATTTCTACCTTTGCCATTGACGAAGCACACTGCGTCTCTGAGTGGGGACACGATTTTCGCCCAGAATATCGCCAGTTGATATCTCTGCGAAAACGCTACCTTCATGTTCCTACCGTCGCCCTCACCGCCACAGCCACCGATCGCGTCCGTGGTGATATCATTCAACAATTAGGATTGAAGCAACCGAGTATCCACATAGCCAGCTTCAATCGCCAAAATCTTTATTACGAAGTCCGTTCTAAAACCAAGTCTGCATACGCCGAATTATTAGAACTCGTGCGGGAAAGCGAGGGTTCAGCCATTATTTATTGTCTGACGCGCAAAAAAGTTGATGAACTCACTTTTAAGCTGCAAAATGATAAAATTTCTGCCTTGCCTTATCATGCTGGCTTAACTGATGAAGAACGCAGCAGCAATCAAACTCGATTTATTCGAGATGATGTACGCATTATGGTGGCGACAATTGCCTTTGGTATGGGAATTAATAAGCCAGATGTGCGTTTAGTAATTCACTTTGATTTACCGCGTAATTTGGAAAGTTACTATCAAGAATCAGGTAGGGCGGGAAGGGACAGTGAACCTTCACGTTGTACACTTTTTTTCAGCTTTGCTGATATTAAAACCATTGAATGGAGTATTAACCAAAAAACTGACCCCCAAGAACAGTTGATTGCCAAACAACAACTGCGGCAGGTAATTGATTATGCTGAAGGTACTGTCTGTCGGCGGACAATTCAGCTTGGTTATTTTGGGGAACGCTTTGGTGGGAATTGTGGTAACTGCGATAATTGCCGTAATCCAAAACCAATGGAAGATTGGACAATTGAAGCCATGAAGTTTTTATCTTGTGTGGCGCGTTGTAAAGAAAGATTTGGCATGGCGTATATTATTGATGTGTTGCGCGGCGCCAAAAGCCAAAAAATTCTTTCAAATGAACACGATAAACTTTCTACCTACGGAATTGGCAAAGATAAAACTGTAGATGAATGGCGCATGTTAGCGCGATCGCTTTTACATCAAGGACTGCTAGAACAGACTAGCGATGGTTACTCAGTTTTGAAACTCAACGCCTTAAGTTGGGAAGTAATGCGGCGACAACGCACAGTTTCCCTGGCTGTGACTGTAACACAAAATGTCGCTTTGACACAAACAAGTGAAAAAGCTGCCGAAGCAGAAGCTTTAATGCAGAGATTGCGATCGCTCCGCAAACAACTTGCTGATGAACAATCTGTTCCACCTTATATTGTCTTTCAAGATTCTACCTTGAAATTGATGGCACAGGTACAACCTAAAACAATGACTGAATTTGGTAAACTTTCTGGTGTAGGTACTCACAAACTTGCCCAATATGGCGAAAAGTTCCTCGCAGAAATTCGTGCTTACCGCCAAGAAAGAGGTTTTTTAGATCCACCACAGGACAATTTTATACCTTTTAATAGCTTGCCTTCCGATACTGAAATCTTTACATTTCAATTGCACAAACAAGGTTTGAGTGTTGCTGAAATTGCTCAAAAACGTAACATTCGATCCACTACAATTATTCGCCATCTTGCAGATTTAATCGAGAAAAATCAGCCTGTAGATTTAAACCAGTTAGTACCTTTAGAACGTCAACAAAAAATTTGGCAAGTTTTAGAAGCGCTTGGTGATATATCTTTAACACCCATTCGAGAACAACTAGGCGAAAGCTACACTTATGATGAAATTCGCTTAGTGCGAGGAAAATGGCGGCGCGAAAATCGCAAGTGATATCTAGTTTACATATCTCAATTTTCTGAAAGTCTTGTGAGGACTAATCATAGAAGTTAAATTTACGTGAGTTCGATGAACCCTCCCCAACCCCTCTCGGTCTCAGCTATCCATTACCCGGATCTTTCTCAACATTTGCGAGAGTATTCACTCAAGTTTCTTACAACCCTTATTGGTCTGTTGTTAATTCTCAATAAAAACCTAATTTTAGCGAGAATATTAAGAGCCAATTTGTCAAGTATGCCTCACACCTCAGTGTTTAAGATGCCTACAAAACAAACGTTTCAAGATTGTAAAGAAAGATGTGACTAATGGATAGCGGTCTCAGAGAGGGGCTTTAATATTCTGAGTTGAAGAAAAATTAGGGTTTTTAAGCCTCTCCCCGAAGCGGGGAGAGGTTTGGAGAGGGATTCTTCGGAATCTGTCGAATTCACGTTAAATTTGAATTTTACTTGATAAATTGGCCATCTAGCTTCCAAAGATTTTCTTTTCTACCTTTGTAAATCAACTTCAATTTCACCTTTTGCTCATTCTCAAATTTATTGACTGGAAATTTAGAAGATTCCAGTAAAAATACATTGCTGAATTTTTGAGGAATTTTTGATATCTTGTTGTTTTTTATAAACTGGAATTCAACGTCTGGATTTAGTATATGACTAAGAGATGCTACGCTTGGTAAATAATCATCAATAATTACAAGTGGGCCAGAAGTTTGGTTAATGAGCTTAGATACTAAAACATGGTCAAGAGTTCTTTTAGTCCACCAAGTTTCTGCTTGAGAGCTAACAGAACAAGATATAATTCCTCCAAGGAGAAGAACAACAAAAGATAATTTCCATAAGTTAGTGACAAAAATTTTTCTATTTATCTGATTTATTTTTTCTGCAAATAGATAGGCTACAGATAAATGAATACCCAGATAGCAAGGAACAAAATATCGTGCCATAATCGACCGATATCCCCCAGAGAATAAATCTGATAATATCATCGGTAAAGAGTTGCTTGCTATCAATATCAGAATAAAAAACCATATTTTTTTCGGGGTTCTACGGTAAATAAAATAAACTGAGTATCCAACTAAGGTTAAGAGTAAGGGTATTAGATAAGTCCCGAAAGATAAATTAAAACCAGAATCTGGAAAATATGTAAATAAATACCAAAAATCCATAAAGCTATAACTTATATTTCTCATCCATTCTTGGATTAGATTCGATATTGATGTAGTTTCAATTGCCCACTTTGAACTTTCTATCAGACCATTAAAATTAACAGTAATCGCCACAATCCAAGGAGAAAATGCTAGTATTGCTAACAATGTAGCAATAATATAGCTAATGACAGTTTTACTCAACCTGGAGCTTTCAATTACCAAGATATATAATCCATTACCAATAGTTACTAATATAGTAAGTAGGTATGTGTATAAACTCAGAGTTGTTGTTATTGTATAGAGAAACCAACTCAGTTTTGTCTTTAAACGCACTGCCCGTAAAAAGAAAGTACTTGATAGCAAAATAGTTACAGTCCATAAACTATAAGGTCTTGCTTCTTGGGCATACAAAACATGAAAAGGTGAAACAGCCATAATTGCCATTGCTATCCATCCCACCATTGATGAACCAAATAATTCTAGACACAACCAATATGTGCAAGGAAAGATTAGCAGACTGATTAATGCAGAAATACCACGTGTGACTGCGATAGAGTTACCAAAACACTTTACCCAAAACCTAGCTATTAAAAAATATAGTGGTGGTAGCTGCGGTTCTTCTAATGCTAAGCCTTTAATAGTATCAGTGAACTTTTTTTGAGAATTGATACTTTGATATTTTTGTATATCATTTATCGTAACTACTCTACCGTCAAAAAGTTGCCTATTTACTTCTGGTGTAGTGTAGCCAGAAAGCCTTAAAGAGGTGAAGGTTTCATCTCCCCAATAAATCTTTTTATCTAAGTTGATGAATCTAAACAATATTCCTAATATCAAGATCATAATAATAAAAAATCTGAATAACTTTGGAGTCAATTGTGATTTGTAGCTGAAAGGATTTGGCATCTTTAATTGTTGTAATAGTAGGAGAATCTAGTTTGACTGGTTTCTTGGTTAATAGCAGAATATGGTTCAGTTAAGATTAAAACTAAAAACTAAATTCGCCAAAATTCCCTAGAGTATTGTGACTTTTAAATTATTAGGAATTTCTACTTAAAATAGAAGAGTGAGATTTCAGGTTTTAGCCGATGAATCAAAAATTACTTTATCAAGTCCAGTATTTTGACGATATGGTGAAATCTTTCTTTTGCAAAAACTTGATAATATACCAGACTGAATAATCAGGGTAAAAGTAAAAGTTCTCCAGCAAAGAAATTATAGTGTACTTAGGTGAAATGGAAAAACAAATCTCAAGTAACGGATTAACTAAAGTCCAGGTACTGATTATGGCGATCGCAGCTGGTGTCTGTGTTGCTAACATTTACTATAATCAGCCAATTCTCAAAGATATTGCATCTTCTTTTCGAGTTAGTGAAAGTGAAGCGGGTAGCATATCTGTGCTTTCCCAAGTTGGTTATGGTTTTGGGCTTTTCTTTTTAATCCCCTTGGGGGATAAAATCAACAAGAAGAAATTAATTCTTACCTTGCTGGGATGTTTGTTTTGTTTGTTAATAGCCATGACGTTTTCACAAAACATCGTCCAAGCTTGGATATTAAGTATGGCAATTGGAATTACGACAGTCTCAGCCCAGGTTATTCTTCCCTTAGCAGCAAGTATAGATAGAGTAACTACAGGCCAAACTGTAGGCAACATTTTTACTGGTGTATTGATTGGAGTTTTAGGCGCAAGAGTTTTTAGTGGATATATTGCTGAATGGTTGAGTTGGCGTTATGTATATGGATTTTCAGCAGTAATGATTTTAATTGTTACCGTCTTATTAAAGATATATTTGCCTAATATAAAAAATGAATTTAATGGTTATTATTTGGAATTATTAAAATCAACACTTCACCAATTAAAACGTTTTTCATTATTAAGAGAAGCGTCGTTAATTGGTGGTTTATTGTTTGGCGTATTTTGCTCCTTTTGGACGACACTGACTTTCCATTTAAGCGGAGCGCCTTTTTATTTTCAATCTGACACAATTGGCATATATGGCTTTGTGGCGATCGCCGCTGCATTGACGGCACCAGTTTTTGGTAAACTAGCCGATAAAGGTAACTCTCAACGTTCCTTAACTTTTGCTGTATCGCTCGTCATTGCAAGTTTAGTAATTGCTAAAATTGCTTCTAATTCTGCACTGGCGATCGCCGTTGCTGTATTGTTAATAGATGTAGGTGTACAAGCAATGCAGGTTACCAATATCGCCAGGATATACACTCTTGATTCTCAATCGAATAGTCGCATCAACACAGTTTACATGACTACCTATTTTATCGGTGGCGCTGTAGGTACTACCCTTGGTCTATTATGCTGGAATCTGGGTGGCTGGAATTTGGTAACTTGGCAAATGTTAGTTTTTACTTTGCTCGCATTTTTGATTATCGTCAGACCTAAAATAACAATACCAAGAATAAATCAATAATAATTTTTTTCTTTTGACTTGTTCGATATCGCCTTGCACCAATTACTAAATTTTCTCTTTATCAAGGCGATATCTACAGTTTTTCAGCTTACATTAAGAATAGCTGGGGATTTCAGAAGTTGGAATCTTGCGAAGTTACAGCAATCGGTGATAGTGTATTCTTCTCGTTTTTACCAGACAGAATTACAGATAGCAGCTTAGGTAGGGCTACACAAGCAACAGTACTAAGCAGCGTCATGAATAAACCATCTATCAAACTCATTATGTTATCTCCCCTGTTTGAAAAACATGTATTTAACATAATTACTAGTTTGCAGCAAAATTAGTACAACTACTGAAAACGGTATTTTAGATTTCTTTTATTAGTTATAAGATAACTATATATTTTTTTTGCTAATGGTAACTATCAATTTTTCAATATATCTTCAGAGAGAAAAAGTTCTGTAATTCAATGTGACATGTAGAGCGATCAAACTTGAGTTGTGAACTTTTAGCAATAATAATATAAAAATCTTAATGATTTAAAAAAAATTCAAAAGGTTTTAGCGTTTTTATCCCTGTGGATTTTGCGCGAAAACAGCCCTTGGTTTCTAGCCCGTTGCAAATTGCGGCTAGAAATTAGGCGCTACAAGGATTTACACTATGTGATGCTACTTCTATTTTTAGAAGTGGAGTTAATTGAAACCAAACAGCCTTTACCTCATCTTTGGTAATAACTTTGTCACTGTCACTTCTATTTTTAGAAGAGTAATTAGAACATAAAAATTCAGAATTATTCTTCAAATACCCAAAAATTTTTGCTGTCAAATTGTCCATCAATGCGGCGAACAACGATCGCAAAAATCAGGACTAAATTTGCAGTATTGGCTACCCGTCATTGGGTAAACTGTACAATAGGGAAAACTTGTAAGTTTAAGTTTGGCTGTTTGTAATTCTGAATTATTCAGCGACAATTCAGTAAGCTTGGTTCTATTTGTCCTCAAGGTAGCTATAACCTTGGGTAACGCTATGCAGGCAGCAATATTGATCACCGTTAGCAGTGTTGCGTCTATCGAATTCATAGGTAATCATCCCCTGTGAAAAGTAGGCGTAGGCGTAGCCCGTCGTAGACATCGCTGTTTTTAGCTGCAAACGCGATCTATAGCTTGCAGTCTATGTAAAATAATCTTAACATAAATTTTTGTAAATATAAAGTGAGAATTCCTGGAATTATCATACACAAAAGAGAATGTGGATAATGAGGACGGTTATTGTAGCGTAATAACAAAATAAGCTTCAAAAGCGATCGTTTGAAAATCTTTAGTTAAGGTGTTATGTCAAAAACCCAAACTGCGTCTTCTTTTTTATCTAATATCAGCGAGCGAGAACGCCAAGCATTAAAGAAGTTGGTAAATTACACAAATGTGGCATCGCTACCAGAAGTTTGGCCTTTGGCTGCTCAGGAATTTGGTGATGTTGTTGCCCTGCACAGCCCCCACAGTAAACCAGAAATAGTGATTACTTATACTCAATTAGCTGAGAAAATACAACTATTTGCTGCTGGGTTGCAGGCGTTGGGAGTCAGATTAGGCGATCGCATTTCCTTAATTGCTGACAACAGTCCCCGGTGGTTTATTGCCGACCAAGGTATCATGACTGCTGGAGGAGTTGATGCGGTGCGTAGCTCCCAAGCTGAAAAAGAAGAACTGCTGTTCATCATCGCGAATAGTGGCAGTACAGCAGTAGTAATTGAAGATTTAAAGACGCTTAAAAAACTGCAAGACCGCCTCAACGATTTACCAATTCAGTTCGTCGTCTTACTTTCAGATGAAGCACCACCCACCGAAACACCCTTAAAAGTGCTAAATTTTGCCCAGTTAATCGAAATTGGAGCAAATCATAATTTTGTCCCAGTCAAGCAAAATCGTGACGCCCTAGCAACCCTAATTTACACTTCTGGCACCACTGGCAAACCCAAAGGCGTGATGCTCTCCTATAGCAATTTGATGCACCAAGTGACAACATTTGGCACAGTATTGCAACCAAATCCAGGCGACATGGTTCTTAGTATCCTGCCTTCGTGGCACAGCTACGAACGAACTGTTGAATATTACCTACTATCTCAAGGTTGCACGCAAGTTTATACTAACTTGCGCTCTGTAAAAGCAGATTTGAGACAATTTAAACCCAACTATATGGTGGGTGTGCCCCGTTTGTGGGAATCAATTTATGAAGGAGTGCAAAAACAATTCCGCGAACAACCAGCCAAAAAGCAACGCCTGATTAAATTTTTATTAGGCATCAGCGAGAAATATATTAAAGCGCAGCGAGTTGCTCAGGGATTAGATTTAAATAATCTTCATGCCTCAGCCGTGGAACGATTTGCAGCTAGCATAGTCGCGGCGGCTTTGTTACCCCTGCATAAGTTGGGAGAAAAACTAGTTTATGCCAAAGTTCGGGAAGCCACAGGCGGACAAGTTAAGCAAATGATTAGCGGCGGCGGTGCGCTTCCCAGACACATCGATAACTTCTTTGAAATTATTGGTGTCCAGATTTTGCAAGGTTATGGCTTGACAGAAACTTCTCCGGTAACCCATGTACGTCGTCCTTGGCGAAATTTGATTGGCGCATCAGGGCTACCACTCCCGGCAACAGAAGCTAAAATCGTAGATCCTGAGACAAAAGCGCCTTTGCCACCAGAAAAGCGAGGCTTGGTATTGTTAAGGGGACCCCAGATTATGCAAGGCTACTACCAAAATCCCCAAGCCACAGCCAAAGCAATTGACCCTGAAGGCTGGTTTGATAGCGGCGATTTGGGTTGGTTGACACCACAAAACGACTTAGTGCTAACTGGCAGAGCGAAGGATACGATTGTATTGACTAACGGCGAAAACATCGAGCCGCAACCCATCGAAGATGCGTGTTTGCGATCGCCATACATCGATCAAATTATGCTTCTGGGCCAAGACCAGCGCAGCTTGGGAGCCTTAATTGTCCCCAATCTCGAAGCTTTAGAAAAATGGGCAGCAACTCAGAATTTGACACTGGATATACAAAGCGATGCCCCAACTTCCTCATCCAGTCAAAAAATTGACTTGGAGAGTAAAATGATCCAGGATTTATTTCGCCAAGAATTAAATCGCGAAGTGCAGAATCGTCCAGGCTATCGACCAGATGACCGCATCGGGCCGTTCAAATTCATTTTGGAACCGTTTTCCATCGAAAACGGCTTGATGACACAAACATTGAAAGTTCGACGACACATCGTTGTGGAACGCTATCGCGATATTATTGACGGCATGTTTGCCTGATGATTCCACCCGCCAACTATAAGAGTGAACGTGAAATATTTATGGATGTCTCCAAATCTCATTTGCTGTTGAAACGCGTCGTCAACGTTAAAGTGATTGTTACTCCCCTGTGGAAAGAGGAAGTACAACAGCAGCTGCAAGCACAGATTAATCAACTTGACCAGCAACTGCAACAGCTAGACGTTGAAGGACAAAGAGCGATTAGTGCAATTCAAAAACAGAGTCTGCAACCACCAGGCCCCCAGACCCTCCAACAAATTGACAATATTCAACTCCAAGTCAATCAAAAGAAAAGTGAATTCCTAGAGCAGAAAAATCAGTTGCTGCAAAATCTCCAGCAAGTACAGTTTCTCCAACAGGATCAAGAAGTCAACCAATTCCAAATGGAAGGCTTTTTTAAAGTAGAAACCGGAGATAATTTGATTAGCAAAATGCAAGTCGAAATTGTTCTGCGCGATGGCGTTGTCGAAGAAATTCGCGGCGACATTTAAATTTTTCATTTGTCATTTGTCATTTGTCCTTTGTTATTTGACCAATGACCAATGACCAATGACTAATGACAAATCTGATTTAACTTTGAGTGGGGGCGGCTTCCAGACCAACATTCAACCTGGGAGCCAGCCCAAACAATTTGCCACACTGGAGGTGAACTAATAAAAAGCGATCGCCCAAAGGTTGTCATCTCCACTCGATATTTCACTGTGCCAACAGAATTACTACCCTGCTTGATTTGTGTAATCGTCACCAAGGCTTGATTTCGTTGTGGATAAGCGACCTCTACCTTTCGCGTTCCTCCCACTGATGGTATGCCGTCAAAGGCATTCAGAGCTAGTGTAGCAGGATCGCTACCTTGGAGAGATGAGTTAATACTTTCTAGAGGTATAGTTTTATAGCTGGAACGCTCTGAGTATGCCACAACCTCCTGAGACTGATGTATTGCTCTTACCTGCTGTGGTTGACCGCCAACATTATCAACCATCGGTGGAGATTGCTGGTGCTGGGTTATGTAAACTCCGGCGCCAGTGGTGGCAAAGATACTTAGTATCACAATTAAGAAGAGTTGAAACTTTGCCGACATAAAAGTAAACAGGAATTTCAAATAGGTTAATTACCAATTTTGAATTCTAGATTGAACTGCCTCTCATATCCTCTACCTCTCAGAAGCTCCTCTATCTTAAGCAGTGGTACGAGGCATATAAATATATCTAATCTGTAGCAATCCTATTTGATTTGTGAGACACTCGTAGTGGTTTTTGAAAGCCAACAACCAAAACGAGATATTAACTATCCTTTAACAATAACTCTGTAGTATAGACCTTTAAATCAGATTAAGGTTCCTTAATTTGGGCATGGGGCATGGGTTATTAATTATTCTCCTCTGCACCTGAAGCTCCTATGCTCGCATCCCCCATTAGGGGTTCCTGTAATACACCTCTGCCGCTGGAGCCAATGCCCCATGCCCCATGCCCAATGCCCAACCTAAAATATAAAATCTCCAATCCAAAATTCTTTTATCAAGATACAATTCGATCTGACAAAAGCTGTTAAAGTCCATAAACCATTGATTCCCAAACCACCCTATGAGCATTCACGAAGTATTTATGCCGGCGCTGAGTTCTACCATGACCGAAGGCAAAATAGTCTCCTGGGTGAAATCGCCAGGCGACAAAGTGGAAAAAGGCGAAACAGTGGTGGTTGTAGAGTCAGATAAAGCAGATATGGATGTAGAAACCTTTTATGAAGGATTTCTTGCCCATATCATAGTGCAAGCTGGTGAAACTGCCCCGGTAGGATCTGCGATCGCTTTCATTGCCGAAACCGAAGCGGAAATCGAAACTGCGAAATCTCTTGCCAATTCTGGCGGTGCTGCTGCTAGTCCTTCTCCGGAACCAGTTCCCGTGGCTGCTTCGGTTGGAATTCCTACTTTGGCGTCTCAAAACGGCTCT
Source organism: Nostoc sp. CCY 9925 (assembly GCF_963920935.1). Lineage (NCBI taxonomy): Bacteria > Bacillati > Cyanobacteriota > Cyanophyceae > Nostocales > Nostocaceae > Nostoc > Nostoc sp. CCY 9925. The sequence continues at coordinate 11,665 of NZ_CAWUDO010000097.1, forward strand.
AACCATCGCGAAGGAAGACTTGTAGTTTCACCCCGTGCCCGCAAGTTAGCCAAAGAACTCAAAGTTGATTTGACTACACTTAAAGGCAGTGGCCCCCACGGTCGCATTGTTTCCGAAGATGTGGAAGCACTTATTAATAAAGGTAAGCAACCCGCCTCCACCCCAGTTGCTGCTCCACCAACACCAACTGTTACCCCAGTAGCGCCTCCTGCACCACCAACACCAGCACCCGCACCCACACCAGTTGTGGCCGCTGTTCCTGGTTCAATTGTGCCTCTAACTACCTTCCAAAATGCGGTAGTACGGAATATGGTAGCTAGTCTATCTGTACCCGTGTTCCGTGTGGGTTATACCATTACCACTGATGAGTTAGACAAACTTTATAAACAAATTAAATCCAAAGGCGTAACAATGACAGCGCTACTGGCGAAAGCTGTAGCGGTGACATTACAAAAACACCCACTTTTGAATGCTAGCTACTCAGACCAAGGAATTGTTTATCATTCTGATATCAACATTTCTGTAGCTGTGGCGATGGATGATGGCGGATTAATTACACCTGTGCTGCAAAATGCAGACGCAGTGGATATTTATTCTCTATCACGCAATTGGAAGTCCTTAGTAGAGCGTGCCAGAACAAAACAACTACAACCCCAAGAATATAACAGCGGTACTTTTACCCTATCCAACTTAGGGATGTTTGGCGTAGATAAATTTGATGCGATTTTACCACCTGGACAAGGTTCAATTTTAGCGATCGGTGCATCCCGCCCACAAGTGGTAGCAACACCCGACGGTTTATTTGCCGTGCGCCAACAAATGCAAGTAAATATTACTTCAGACCACCGGATTATTTACGGTGCCCATGCTGCGGCATTCTTGCAAGATTTGGCGAAATTGATTGAGACAAATACTCACTCTTTGACACTGTAGTTTTGAAAAAACGTCAAATTTAAATGTTAGCAGTATCAGCGAAGTAGTTTGCCGAGACTAACTCTAACAACAAACAACATCTACGCCGAAATTTTTGATGGACAAACTATGTAGAGATGTGGTGTTGCCATGTCTCTACATAAATTTATGCTGATATGCCAGACAACAGGCAACAGGCAACAGGCAACAGGCAATAGGCTTGAAAATCTGTTGTTGTCCGAGTTTTACACTTGATTGATGTCCTAACTTAACGTCAGTTCGATAAACCTCTTCCTAACCCCTCTCCAACATGAAGAGGGGCAGAAATATTCTTCGTTGACAACGAGAAAATGATGGTTTCAAAGCCTCTCAGGAGTGGGGGAGAGGAATGGAAGCGGGGTTTTTTAGATTCGTCGAATTCACGTTAACTTATATGATGTCCAGCTAATCACTTATGATTACTGCGTCTGTGCAAAAATCCCAAAAGCCTCTTTCCCCCCTCCTCGCCTGTGCTCTAAACGATCAGTCTTCAACAGGACAAGATATTACTTGGCATGAGTTCTCTATACATAGAGAGTTTAGATTATTCCGTTTTTTCTGGAACTGGAACTACTACAATTACTATTGATGCTAGATAATGGGGAAGCTTTGACATTTATTTCCCAATCTAGCCCCGGAAACAAGAACTAACAATTATGCGAACTCACTATTGCGGCGAAGTCCGAAAAGAACATATTGGAGAAACTGTTACCTTTTACGGATGGATAGACCGTCGCCGCGATCATGGGGGCGTGATATTTTTAGATTTACGCGATCGCTCTGGCATTGTCCAAATCGTCAGCGATCCGCAACGCACCCCCGATTCCTATGAACCGGCAAATGCCCTGCGAAATGAATATGTTGTCGCAATCACTGGTAGGGTGACGCAACGCCCCCAAGAATCCCTAAATCCCCGTCTACCTACAGGTGAGATAGAAATTTACGCAGATCGAATTCAACTACTCAACCCTGTCCGTAAACAGTTACCTTTCCAAGTTTCCATAGCTGACAGCGAAACGGTGCGGGAAGATTTGCGGCTGAAATATCGCTATTTGGATCTGCGACGCGAACGCATGGCACAAAATTTGCAACTGCGTCATCAAATTGTCAAAGCCATGCGCCGTTACCTGGAAGATTTGGAAGGTTTCATCGAAGTCGAAACCCCAATACTTACCCGTTCCACTCCCGAAGGTGCTAGAGATTATATTCTACCCAGTCGTGTTAACCCTGGTGAATGGTTTGCTCTACCACAATCACCACAGCTATTTAAACAATTGCTGATGGTATCTGGCTTGGATAGATATTATCAAATTGCCCGTTGCTTTCGTGATGAAGATTTACGCGCCGACAGACAACCAGAATTCACCCAGTTGGACATGGAAATGAGCTTCATGTCCCAAGAAGAAATTATTGAACTCAATGAAAAGTTAGTTTGCCATATCTTCAAAACGGTTAAGGGCATTGAATTACAGCGGCCTTTTCCCCGTCTCACCTACGCCGAAGGAATGGAACGCTACGGTAGCGATAAACCAGATACCCGTTATGGTTTGGAATTAGTCAATGTTTCGGATATCGTCAAAGACTCTGGTTTCAAAGTCTTTCGAGACACTGTAATCAATGGTGGTGTCGTCAAAATCCTACCTATTCCCAACGGCAACGATGTAATTTCTAATGTCCGCATTAAACCCGGTGGTGATTTATTCAAAGAAGCCAGCGAAGCCGGCGCTAAAGGTTTAGCTTATATCAGGGTGAGAGATGATGGCGAAATTGACACCATTGGGGCAATTAAAGACAACCTAAGCGTTGAACAAAAACAGGAAATTCTCCGACGCACAGGTGCCAAACCTGGACATTTGTTATTGTTTGGGGCTGGCGATGCTGCTACCGTTAATAAAACTTTGGATAGATTGCGGCAAGTTATTGCTAGGGAATTTGGATTAATCGACCCAGAAAAAATTAACTTGCTGTGGATTACAGATTTTCCGATGTTTGAATGGAACGCCGACGAAAAACGCCTCGAAGCACTGCATCACCCCTTTACAGCACCGAATCCTGATGATTTGAGCGATTTAAAAACTGCGCGTGCCCAAGCTTATGACTTGGTACTCAACGGTGTGGAAGTTGGCGGCGGCAGTCTGCGGATTTATCAGCGAGAAATTCAACAACAGGTGTTTGATGCGATCGGTTTGTCTCCTGAAGAGGCACAAAACAAATTTGGCTTTTTGTTGGAAGCATTTGAATATGGTACACCGCCTCATGGCGGCATCGCCTACGGTTTAGACCGTTTGGTAATGTTGCTAGCTGGGGAAGAATCCATTCGGGATGTGATTGCTTTTCCAAAGACGCAACAAGCCCGTTGTTTGTTAACAGACGCACCTTCTGGAGTAGATGTCAAGCAACTCAAAGAATTGCATGTTGCTTCGACATATAAGCCCAAATCCTAACAAAACCCAAGAGAAGCGAAAAATCAGTAGTAGCGTGTCAAGCTTAAAATAGTGCATTAACAAACTCTTGTAGGATGGGCGTCTCGCCCGTCTGGTGCGGGCTTTTCGGCCCACACCACAAGAAAATTTATTGCAACATTTTAGCCTTGCCACGCCAGTAGGGTGTGTTATGCCGTAGGCTAACGCACCACTAGTAAATTAGGCGTTGGATAATAGTGGGATGAATTGATGTTTGAATTTTGCTTTTTAAATTTTTGTTTATAGAGTAGTAATGATTTGACGAAGAATCAGTAATGTTACTGTTGCCAAAGAAGAAGTGTCGTAGAATTAGAGACACTTAAGAGCAGATATTCTCCACTAATGAATCGCTTTTCTCAAAAAATTACGGATTCTTACGGTAGCATTTCACAAGAGATTGAGCTGGATCAGGTGTCTGGTTGCAAGCAGTTACTTCGCGATCGCTATAAAATACTCCAAGTTCTGGGTAGAGGTGGTTTTGGCATCACATTTTTAGCCAAAAATGCCCTATTGCCAGGGAATCCTTTATGTGTAATTAAACAGCTATCGCCAAAAGTGACTAGTGGTCAAAGCTGGCAAAAGGCATGTACGCGCTTTGAAAAAGAAGCACAAACCTTGGCTTTACTCGGTAGCCATTCTCAAATTCCCATGTTATTAGACTACTTTCAAGTCAATAGGGAATTTTATTTAGTTCAAGAATACATACCCGGTTTAACTTTGGCACGGGAAGTGCGGCGAAGTGGGCCTAAAACTGAAGCCTCAGTTAAACAGTTTTTACAAGAATTATTGCCAGTATTACAGTATCTTCATCAAAATAGTGTAATTCATCGAGACATTAAGCCGCAAAATTTATTACGCCGTCAAGATGACGGACGGGTAGTACTAATAGATTTTGGTGCAGTCAAAGAACAATTAATTGACAGTTGTGAAAACTCAATTAATTTATCTGCAAATACTAATTTTATTGGGACTATGGGATTTGCACCACCAGAACAGTTTTCTTTACGTCCAGTTTATGCCAGTGATATTTATGCACTCGGTGTCACTTGTATTTATATGCTGACTGGCAAAAGTCCTTTAGAATTTGACCAAGATCCAAGTACTGGTGAAATTTCCTGGGAAAAAGAGGTAAACATCAGCGATGATTTTGGCCGAGTTTTAGGAAAAATGCTGAAATTTTCTTTACACGATCGCTTTAAAACTGTGGATGAAGTCATAAAAGCTTTAGGTAAGGAAAAGTTTTTGCCTAACTTGGCGAACTGCCTAACTAACCAAAAATTGAAAACGAAAAATATTATAAATCACGAAATTCCAGATTGGGAAATTACAGATTGCCAAATCAAGCATTCCCAAATTACACAACAGGAAAATTCTGATGTATACGTGCCACCTGTAGTTAGAACTGCTACTGCCATTCGTAAATGGAGAGCAAGACTACAATAAACAAGGTCGTACAGTTTAGTTGACCAAGTATCAAATGAATAATTAATCGGGGAAAATAGAAAATATCCAAAATAAATTTAGTAAGCATTTTGACTATATTCGAGAGTCAGTGATGATTAATTAATGAGGCTTAGTCTTTAATACTTAGTAATTTATTGATTGTAAATATACAAGAAAAAGTACTAAAGCTAGGAGTTCCAAAAAATTTTTTTTCAGATTTCAGATTATTATATAATCGAAAGAATAATTAATCCTATGGCTCTCGTAGTTTTCCACAAATGAGGAAGACTGACTAAGCTAACGCGCTGGAAAATAGGATAGATTTGCATTGGGCATTGGGCATCGGACACTTGTACTGAGCGTACCCCTATGGGGAAGCAAGCTACGCGTAGCGTCTCGTAGAGAAGCTAAAGTATGGGGCATTGGTTAATCACAAATGACTAATGACTAATGACTAATGACTAATGACTAAATATGCTATTTTAATGCGTTACAGCTTGCTGTTTACAAACGTTAACGATATAAGTAATTCCCCAATCCCCAGAACAGGGTTTTTCTACCACAAGTAAGCGAGAGTCAATTTTTTAAGGGTAAATACGGGGCAAACTTAGCTTAAGTTGTCATGCAGTCGCGCCTGTCAGATCATGATCTGCTGCTTAAATCCCGATTGCCCAAACCCCCTGAATCCCAATGGAAAGAAGTTTTGCCAAAATTGTGGCACCCCGCTGGTGTCACTTTTGAGAAATCGCTTCCGTGTTATCCGAGTCCTTTCGGATGAAGGGGGATTCGGCAGAACTTATCTATCAGAAGACATAGATAAACTCAATGAACGCTGCGTCATCAAGCAATTAGCTCCAAAGTTCCAAGGTACTTGGTCGCAAAAAAAGGCGATGGAGTTATTTGCCCAAGAAGCGCAGCGACTACAAGACCTTGGAGAACATCCGCAAATTCCGACTTTGTTGGCTTACTTTGAGCAAGACGGCTGTTTGTACTTAGTGCAGCAGTTTATCAATGGGGACAATTTGTTAAAGGAGTTACAACAACGCAAGAAGGCGTATACTGCTAGGGAAATTCAAGGTATTTTGCTGGATTTGCTGCCTATACTCAAGTTTATCCACGATCGCAATGTCATTCATCGAGATATTAAGCCAGAAAATATTATCCGGCATAAAAGCGATGGGCGATTAAGCTTGATTGATTTTGGTTCCTCAAAGCAATTCACAGCCAGAGTTCAAAATAAATCTGGTACATCCATTGGTTCGCACGGCTATTCTCCCCTAGAACAAATTAGAGATGGTAAAGCTTTTGCCGCGAGTGACTTGTTTGGTTTAGGCGCTACCTGCTTTCACCTGCTGACGGGAACTTCCCCCTTTCAATTGTGGATGGAATGCGGGTATGCCTGGGTGAGTAATTGGCGGCAATATTTACGCACTCCATTAAATGCTGAATTGGATTTGGTAATCGACAAGCTTTTGAAAAAAGACATTCAACAACGCTATCAGTCAGCCGATGAAGTCCTCAGAGACTTGGTGCAAAAACAACCACTAGCATTGCCTCCAGCCGGGAAGTCAACTGCGACAATCCCGGTAACTAAAGCATCAAATTTAACAAAAAGTTATAGCTTACTGAGAATTTTAATCTTGGGAAGTGCTTTTATTATGTTGTTTGGATTTAGCGAATCTTGGTATAAACATTTTCGCCGGATTCAAACTACTTTGTCTTCTCGGCTGATTCATAATAGTCCGAGCAGGAATAACCCACTTTTGGGTCAAGCGCTAAAAATTAACTTGGGCAAAGTTTCTTTAGTTAACAGTTTCCAAGGACACGAAAACTCAGTTTTATCCATCGCCATCAGCCCCGATGGCCAAACCATCGCCAGCAGTGGCGACGAACGAAAAATTAAACTTTGGAATTTAGCAACCGGAAAACCAATCTCTTCACTCAACAGCTATTCTGGGCAGGTGAACGTCGTAATTATTAGCCCAGATGGCAAAATTCTGGTAAGTGGTAATGATGACAGCACCATCAAAATCTGGAATCTGGCAACAGGACGGCAAATTCGCACTCTTACAGGGCATTCTGACTCAGTTCATACCCTAGCCATCAGCGCTGATAGCCAGACTTTAATTAGTGGTAGTGATGACAACACGATTAAAATCTGGGATTTAGCAACCGGAGAGCAAATCAAGACATTGACAGGGCATACATTTTGGGTGCGGTCAGTAGCCATCAGCCCAGATGGCGTAATTCTTGCCAGTGGCAGCTTTGACAAAACCATCAAAATCTGGAATCTGGCAAAAGGATACTCCATCCGCACATTAGCGGGAAATTCTCAAACAGTAACAAACGTGGCTATTAGTCCAGATGGTAAAACTTTAGCCACTGCTAGCCGCAATCGCACCATTAAACTCTGGAACATGACCACCGGCAGAGAAATTCGCACGCTGGTGGGACATGATAACACAGTCACAAGCGTAGCTTTCAGTCCCGATGGTCAAATCCTTGCTAGTGGTAGCCGCGATCGCACTATTAAACTCTGGAATATTGCCACAGGAGAAGAAATTCTTACATTGGCAGCCCACACCAACACCGTAACATCTGTTACCTTCAGTCCTGATAGCAAAACTCTTGTCAGCGGTAGCGATGATAATACTATTAAGATTTGGCGGTTGGTTGAGTGAAGTGTCCCCAATACCCAATCCCCAATCCCCCGTCCCCAATTGCGATAAACTGTCTCAATGAGTGAGCAGGGGTGAAAATGAGCAGTATCACCAGCCATCGCCGCGATCGCAGGTCTGGGTTTAAAATACCGCAGCTATTTTTCAGTTGGCAGCAAGTATTTGGAGAAGCACGTACCCGAATTTTGTTCTGGTATTTGCTGATTTTGGCGATCGCATTTCTCATTGCCATTCCAGCTTTTCGCTATCATCTCTACCAGCGCATTGATGAACGCGTTCGCCAAGAGATGTTAGAAGACATGGCGGCTTTTAATGCGTTGATTAAAGGTGAAACTTTTGCTCCAGATCATCGACTGACTGACGACTCAGAAGACATAGTAATTGGCCCAGAGCAATTGAAATGGTTGCTCGCCGGCAAAAAACAAATCGCCCCTCCGGCTTCCAAAGAAGATTTGATTAGGCTTTTCAGAGCCTATCTGTTGTATCGACTACCAAAGGATGACTCTTACTTCATCACCTTTATTGATGGTGAATTTTATAAATCTAGCCCTAGAGCGCGTCCTAAACCCCTGGCCAAGGAATCACCACAGATGCAACGATGGGCAAAACAAACCAAATCAGAGCAGGGAGAAAAAGAATTTTCTGACCCGGATGTTAGTAAGATTCTTTACATGGTGGAACCGATTAAAATTAATGGACAAACTCAGGGAGTCTTTGTGGTTGCCCATAATACCACCGGTCAGCGGGCAGAGACTTTAGAAGCAGTTTCTGTGATTATTGAGGTTTCCAGCTTAGTGTTTGTGGTGTCGTTAATTCTGGCTTGGTTTGCGGCAGGACGGGTGCTAGCTCCTCTACGCACAATTACTAGCACTGCTCATGCAATTAGTGAGTCAGATTTGACCCAGCGCCTACCTGTACAAGGCAAGGGAGAATTGGCAGAACTAGCAACAACGTTCAACGAAATGATGGACAGACTAGAGTCAGCTTTTGCCAGCCAGCGAGAATTTGTCAACGATGCTGGGCATGAAATTCGGACTCCGATCACAATTATTCGCGGACATCTGGAACTGATGGGCGATGACCCCCAAGAGCAACAGGAAACTTTGACCTTGGTGATGGGAGAATTAGACAGGATGAGCCGTCTAGTAGATGATTTGATTTTACTGGCAAAGGCAGAACGCTTAGACTTTTTGCAGTTGGCGACGGTGAATGTGGCAGATTTAACCCAAGAGTTATTTGTCAAAGCTCAAGCGCTAGGAGAGCGCGACTGGCAAATAGATGCGGTGGCAAAAGGTCTGATTATAGTCGATCGCCAAAGAATTACTGAAGCTGTGATGAATTTGGCGCAGAATGCGACTCAGCATACTCTCAAGAGTGATACTATTTCCATAGGTTCTGCGATCGCTAAAGGAAAAGTGCATTTTTGGGTACGCGATACAGGCGAAGGCATTCCCCTTGTAGATCAAAAACGGATTTTTGAACGTTTTGCTCGAACTTCTAACAGTCGTCGTCGTTCTGAGGGTGCGGGATTGGGGCTGTCAATTGTCCGAGCGATCGCTGAAGCACACGATGGAAAAGTATTGCTTCGGAGTCAGTTGGGAAAAGGTTCGATGTTTACCATCGTTTTACCCCTCGATCCTCCCAAAATATAAAATCAGAATACAGAATTCAGAAGTGAGAATTCAGGATTTAGAATACTCTAGCCATAAAGCGAAAAGTCGGAGCTAAAGCTAGCCGCGATTCCAGCTAGGTGTTTATGTCATAAATCATACAACGAAGGCATAAAAATATTTCTTTCCCAGTCCCCAGTTCCCAATCCCCACTATGCCTCACATTCTCATCGCTGAAGATGAACCCCGGATTGCCTCATTTATTGAAAAAGGATTGCGATCGCAAGGATTTACAACGACAACAGTTGCCGACGGACTGTATGTGGTGGATGTTGTACACAGTGGGGCTTTTGATTTACTAATTTTGGATCTGGGATTGCCTGGAAAAGATGGATTCCAAGTGTTGGAAGAACTGCGCGGACAGGGAGAAGATTTGCCTGTAATTATTCTCTCGGCTCGGAGTGACATTCACGATAAAGTCGCTGGACTTGAAGGAGGCGCAGATGATTATGTCACCAAACCCTTCCGATTTGAAGAACTTTTGGCGCGGGTAAAGTTGCGTTTGCGAACTGCTAGACCAGCCAGAGATGCCCAAGAGTTTACCCTGACAGCAGGAAATGTGGTACTCGATTTACGGACTCGACAAGTGAAAGTAGGCGATCGCTTTGTAGAATTACCTGCTCGTGAATTTACAATGGCAGAAATGTTTTGCCGTCATCCTGGACAAGTTATCAGTCGCGAACAACTGCTAGATTATGTTTGGGGCTACGACTATAATCCAGGTTCTAATATTGTCGATGTCTATGTCGGCTATCTCCGCAAGAAACTAGGCAGCGACATCATTGAAACAGTTAGAGGCATGGGTTATCGCTTACGAACATAATTGAAGTTAATCCCAAAGAAATTCCTCATCAAGAAATAACTCAAATGAAGTATGCAGGAATATTTGCTAATGATCCAACATTTGACGATTTCATGGACAAATTAGTTGCTATCCGCAAATAATTAGAGTATGAAACAGCACAAGAACTTTGATAAACTGGCTTGCGGATGGCCAAATAGTCGCATCCAACCATCAAATAACTTTGGGTATTGGTTCAGTCATTTGAAAGTTGGTCAAAAAATAGGTGTTGGATATGCACTAGTTGTAAGCATCGCTGTGCTGGGAACTACTATGGGTTTTTTGATTGCAGACCGTTACAAACTGAAGGCGCAAAAACGAGAAGTAGCAGCGTTTGAAGAACTATATCAGGCATCTCAATTGAAAACGAGTGTGTTTTATGTACGCACCACTCAACACCAACTGATTCTCTACATGGATAGACCAAAGCTATGGGAAAAAAATTACACTCAATTATTAGAGTATGTTGCCCAAGCTCGAAAAATTTGGTCTGAATTAACAGTAAATTACAGCATTCAGAAGGCTCCCAAATATCATTCTGTAAATGAGCAAAAAGCATTCTATATTTTGTTAGAGAGCTATAAAGGTTTTAGTGCTTACTTACAGAGAACAGAAGCTTTTTTTCAGGATAATAATCCCAATCAATTATCACCAATTCAAATTAAGACAGCGCAAACTCAACTCTTCAATTTCATGCATGGCTCACCAGTTTTTTTGATGGATAACTTTCTCAATGACATCACAAACCTTGTGGAAGTTACAGCCAAAGACTATGAGCAAGCAAAACAGGAATTACAAACCGCAGAAACATTACGCTTATATATTATCGTTGGTAGCCTCTCATTATCAATTGCGATCGCCACATTATTAGCAATTTACACCAGTCGCGCCATTGCCCGTCCCATTCAAGCAGTTACTCATATTGCCCAACAGGTTACTGAAGAATCTAACTTCGATTTACAAGCACCCGCCACGACTAATGATGAAGTGGGTATCTTAGCAACTTCCCTTAATCGTCTTATCCAGGAAGTTCAGCAACTCATCAAAGCCCAAAACGATGTTAACGAACAGCTAGAAGTATACAGTCAGGTGCTAGAAAAAAAGGTGCACGAACGGACGCAGGAGTTAAATGAAAAAAATCAACGCTTAGAATTGGCTTTAGAAGAATTACGTTCTACCCAAGCACATCTAGTGAAAACTCAACAGATAGCAGAGGCGCAGCAAGAGAAGAATTCATAACTATAATTTCGTATAGTAACCAACTTTGATTTTTGTTTGAATAATCAGGGATCGTACCCCACATCCTACAATTTTTTCCTATTCAAACACATGTAGAGACGTTGCAATGCAATCTCTTTTACAACCATTTTGTAACTAAACGAGGTGTCTTACCCCAATACGCTTGGGTTAAGGAAATTTATCTGTTTAGGCAGGCTGTTCTTGAGCAGGGGGAGAGAAAAAGGCTTATCCCAAGCGTATTGGGTCTTATACCAATTCACGAAAATTCTGATACAAATGATTAGTCTTTAAATTCTTTCCCCCTGCTCCCTGCCCCCCTGCTGCCTATTTGTATCGATTTTAAAGTGAAATGGTATTACCCCCCATTCGCTAGCTGCATCCTTAAAAAGCAGGATATCTGGACAACACGAATTTTTCTCAATGAAATAAAATTGCTACAAATTTCAAAAATCGATAATATGAGAATTTTCTCATAAAAGTTTCATCAAAGATTCATAAATAGTTGAGAACCTAATTAATTGAGAATTATAAATTCAAAACAGACAATTTTAAAGAATTTTAAATCCACTTAATTTATCGCAAGTTCTACCAAATTTATTTTTACTTTCAAGAAAAACACTGACTACTTGAGGGACATTGAGCCATGAAATTGATGGTATATTCCCACGATGGCTTTGGTCTCGGTAATATTCGTAGAATGCTAAGAATCTGCACTCACTTATTAGATTCTATTGAGAAAATTTCAATTTTAGTAGTTTCTGGTTCGCCGATGTTACACAGCTTTCGGTTACCGAAAAGACTCGATTATATTAAGTTACCATGTTTAAATCGTGGAACATCAGGTGAGATGTATGTCAAGTATTTGGGGATAGAAATTGATGAGACAGTTAAATTACGCTCAGAGCTAATTTTATCAGCGATCGCTAATTTTAAACCAGATGTATTTTTAGTAGACAAAAAGCCCTATGGTATTCGCAATGAATTAAAATTAGCAGTTGAATATCTCACAGCAAAATTACCAGAAACTCCGCTAATTTTAATACTGCGGGATATTTTGGATAGTCCAGATACGATAATCGAAGAATGGGAAAAGCACGGTTACTACGAAGCAATTGAGAAATTTTATGACCGCGTGCTTGTTGTTGGAACTCCAGAAATTTTTGACATCCGTGAAGAATATCAACTACCGCCAATGGTTGCCCAAAAAGTGCAATTTTGTGGCTACATCCGTCAACAATTGGGACGCAAAAGCCCAAATCTTGTCCGCAGTGAGTTAAAACTCACCAAAGAAGAACAACTAGTTTTAGTTACGCCTGGTGGTGGTGAAGATGGTTACAGTTTAATTGACACTTATCTATCGAGTTTGGCATTACTGCCTACATCTTATAAACTGCGAACTTTAATTATATGTGGCCCCGAAATGCCACCAGAACAGCAAGCTGCACTAAAACAGAAAGCAGCTGCATATCCCCAGGTGCAGATGGAGGAATTTACCGATGATTTGATGAGTTACATCGCCGCCGCAGATGCGGTAGTAGCAATGGGAGGCTACAACACAACTTGTGAAATTCTTTCAGTAGGCAAGCCAGCAGTCATAGTACCCAGAATTAAGCCATCACAAGAACAGTGCATTCGTGCAGAACACTTAGCAAAATTAGGTGTTTTGGCGGCTATTCATCCAAACGATCTGACTCCAGATATTTTACTGCGATCGCTGTTACAAAAACTGCATATTCCCCAGATTTCCATTCCAGAAATTAATCTCAATGCCTTGCCCAAAATTAGCCAATACATCTCAACCTTGCTTGCAAAAAAAAACAGTCTGATGCCATTTTGCTACCAGTAACCGGAACAATTACCTGATTTAGTGCTGAATTGGAGTAAAAAGTAAAAAACGTTTCTTTCATCTTGATTTTACTTTTTGCCCTTTGCCTTTTAACCTGACACTCATTCAATTCAAACTGACAGAGGTAAAATTTTCATGAAACGTCTGATGTTTTACTGCCAACATATTTTAGGTATGGGGCACTTGGTTCGCAGCAGGGAAATTATACGCGGTTTAACCAAAGATTTCCAAATTTGTTTTATTAATGGTGGTGAAATAATCCAGGGTTTTGAAATTCCTGCTGGTGTGGAAGTCATTAACCTGCCTGCAATTAAAACCGATGCACAATTTACAGAACTACAAGTAGTAGATGATGCTTTTAGCCTCAACGAAGTCAAAGAAATCAGAAAAAATCGACTTTTGCAAATCTTTAATGAATTCCAGCCGGATATTTTAATTGTTGAATTATTTCCTTTTGGCAGAAGACGCTTCTCTTTTGAATTAATTCCTTTATTAGAATTAGCGAAGTCAAATAAAAGTTCAACTAAAGTCGTTTCTAGTTTGCGAGATATTGTAGTCACTAAACAGCATAAACAGGCAAAAAATGAAGAGAAAGTCTGCAACTTAATCAACAAATATTTTGATATGTTGCTGGTTCATGGCGACCCTGAGTTTGTTCCATTAGAAGAAACATTTTCTAGAGTCAATGACCTCAAATGTGAACTGTATTACACCGGATATGTGGTGCAAGAACCACCGAGCAATCCTGTTTTGACTTATGAAGACCGAGAAATTCTTAAATCAGATAAACCCTTGATTTTAGTCAGCGTAGGAGGTGGTAGATTTGGTCATGAATTGCTTGATTGTGTAGTAAGAACAGCGCCATTTTTAGAGAAAAGATTGCCACATAATATCCAGGTTTTCACGGGGCCATTTATCCCAGATTCAAAATTTAATGAACTGCAAGCACTGGCAAGAGATAGCAAAAATCTCTACATTCGACGCTATACTCCTTACTTGCTGAGTTATATGAAAAAAGCAGAACTTTCGATAAATATGTCTGGCTATAACACCACAATGAATATTTTAACCACAGGTGTAAGAGCTATGATTCTTCCGTTTACAGGTAATGAAGATCGAGAACAAACTATCAGAGCCGAAAAGTTAAGCGATTTAGGAATCGTCAAGCTTATCAATCCTTATGATTTGCAACCTGATTATTTTGCTATCAAAATTATAAATTATCTCAAAGAACAACACAATAAAATTAGCGTTGATTTTGCTGGAGTTGACAAAACTGCAAATATCTTAAAAAATCTAGTGGTTAAGCAACAAATTGCTTAGAATTTAGAATTTAGAATTCTGACTCCTGACTCAATACGCTTGGTGTTAAGCACAAAAGTAAGTTGGGTTGAGGCTTTGCGAAACCCAACAAATCACCAAGAAAGTTGGGTTTCGTTCCTCAACCCAACCTACTAGCGCGGCAAGCTTAAAACGTTGGGTTTAAACAACCTAGAAAATCGAAAATGAAACTTTTATGTGATTACTCAACCCAATAAATTAAGCTTGCCGCGCTACTACATCTGAATTCTGACTCCTGACTCCTGACTCACATAATAAATCATGGATAAAACTAAAGTTTGCATTACCACACTGGAATATCCTCCTGACATTGGCGGGGTTGGTGAATCAGTGCATCGAATTTCTCAGATGCTAATTGATAGCGGTTATGAAGTTCACGTTGCAGTTTTTCGCTCGAAAGAACGCTTGGTTTCTGATGGAACTCGGAGACGAGCAAGTTGTACAACAACGCTTCAAGATGGCGTATTTGTGCATCGCATTCGGTCAGCTATTCGCAACAATGTTACAGAAGTTCAAGATTTTTTTAGCGAAATTTATTTACAACTCAAATATCTACATCAGAAGCATAGTTTTAATTTGTTTCACGCCTTTTTTCTCAATGAAACAGGTTATGTAACCACGCTTTTAGCTAGAGAAAATGATATTCCTGTAATCAATAGCGTTCGCGGTAACGATTTACATAAACATATTTTTCATCCGAAAAATCATGCTCAAATAGCGTGGATTTTAGAAAATTCTGATTGGGTGACATTTGTCAGTCGTGACTTACTTAAAAGAGCTAGTATTATCACCCCAAGTATCAAGTTAAAATCATCGGCTTTTTGGAATTCCATTGCACCCATCAACTTTGAACAACTCCCCACCCCATCTTTAGTTAACGAATTGTCAGGTATCGTTATCGGTTCATCGGGTAGGTTTAGAGATAAAAAGGGAATTGAATTTCTTCTTGATGCTTGTGCAGATTTGGATCAAGAGTTAGATTTAACACTTTTACTTATAGGTGATTTTATTGAAAAAGAGCGAGAATATTGGCAGCAACAAATACAGCAAAGTCAAATAGGCCATCGCCTCCGCATCACTGGAATTACCAGCCGTCAAGAAGCTTTAGCTTATCTGCCACACTTAGATATTTTTGCAATTCCCTCAGTGCATGACGGTTGCCCGAATACTCTGTTGGAAGCGATGACAGCAAGCCGAGCAATAATTGGCACTCGTGTAGATGCGATCGCTGAAATTATAGAACATAGTGTAGACGGTTTGCTAGTCAACCCCGGCAGTACAGAAGAATTAACTGCTGCACTGCAATATTTAGCAACTCAACCACAACTGCGGCAAAAGTTGGGCGCAGCAGCCAAGGTCAAAGTAACTCAACAGCTTGCCCCATCAGTAGAGTATCAAAACTGGATGAATGTTTACCAACGAGCCTTAGGGACTTTTGATGCAGCTTTCTTAGGCGAAATATCCTTTGTGTAATACTTTTCCAGCCGATTCTTGACGCTGAACACACTAATACCGTAAGGCGGAATTCAAAATTCAAAATTAATGCAGCGTAAGCGTTTCGTTGATTTGGAATGGTCTGTTTATTTCCGCCACTAATCTCTTAGACCCGCAACTCAATTGCATCGACTCGCAACTCAATTGCATCGACCTGCAACTCAATTGCATCGACTCGCAACTCAATTGCATC
>NZ_CAWUDO010000098.1:0-26785 GCF_963920935.1 Nostoc sp. CCY 9925
TGCCATTGCATCGGGTGACAATGCCATTGCATCGAGTGACAATGCCATTGCATCGAGTGACAATGTTATTGCATCGAGTGACAATGCCAGTAAACAGTCAACGGTTAACAAATTTAAGTAGGATAATTTATTTTTATTTTTTCAAGTTCCTTAAGCACAAGCTATAGACTCGGAATCTTTATGACTACGCACTCAAAAGCTTAGAATAGCAATATCTGATACGCCTGGGCGGAGTGTCTACCATCAGCGGCATAGTATGGTGTCATCATCAGAAACTAATCACCAGTCTGTTGAAAATTCTCACACAAAACTAGATAAGTTTTTAGTTTGTGGGCTAGGAAGTTTGGGTCAGCATTGTGTTGCTATCCTTAAAGAGTATGGTGTTGTTGTTAATGCGATCGATGTAGAACAACCTAAAAATTTACAAATACGAAATTTATTAAATTTATTAGAAAATTTATTCATCGGAGATTGCCGTGAGGCGAGTGTTTTAGAACAGGCAAATATTATTCAGTGCCGAACTATCATTTTAGTCACTGGGAATGAACGAGTAAATATAGAAGCTGCGTTTGCAGCAAGGCTTTTAAATCCTCAAGTTCGTTTAGTCATACGTTCTGATAAACAAAATCTCAATCAACTTTTAAGTCAGACTCTTGGTAATTTTATTGCCTTTGAGCCGAATCAAATTTCTGCTTCTGGCTTTGCTATTGCAGCCCTTGGAGACGATCATCTTGGCTACTTCCAACTGGAACACCACCAATTTCGGGTAGTCAAGCACCAAATTAAAATGCATGATAACTGGTGCAATAAACTCCATATATACGAACTCAATACTCTACATCGTCGGGTATTACATCACGTTAATGATTCATCTCTTTTCTCTAAAGAATTTCATCAGTGGGAACCAGAAGCAAAATTACGCCCGGATGATACTATTATTTATATTGAAGTTAAAGAGCAGCTTCAGAGTTTGAAAAAAGTTGCTGTTAAGTCTCAGTATAATTGGCAGCAGTTATGGCAAAAAATTGCATTGGGCACAGCATGGAAGAATTTAAAACAGAAAATTCCATATTTCTGGCGACAATTAAATAGTTCTCAAAGTTTGCGGGTGGCAATAATTTGCGGACTTACAGTACTTTTTCTTTGGTGTCTTGGAACAGTTATTTATATCTTAAATTATCCTGAAAGTAACATAGTAGAAGCATTTTATGGTACTGCTGTTTTACTTTTAGGAGGATACGGAGATTTATTTGGCGGTATTAATTTTAGAACCCCACCAGAACAAGCAGAACAGATGCCAGGTTGGTTGCGATTGTTTAGTCTGGGACTAACTTTAACGGGTGTAGGTTTTGTTGGGGTGTTATATGCATTGCTCACTGATGCTCTCTTAAGTTCAAGGTTTCAGTTTTTCAAGAGTTACCAACCATTAATACCGCTAAAAAATCATGTTGTACTGATTGGATTAAATCGAGTCGGTCAAAGAGTTGCAGCTTTATTAGAAGAATTTAAACAACCTTTAGTGGGTATTAGTAGCACAGCACTCGACGCCGATTTTTTCCACAAAATACCACTAATTATTGATAGTATTGCCGATACTCTAGGCAGAGTGAATCTTGCTAATAGTAAAAGTGTGGTTGTAGTTACAGACGATGACATGGAAAATTTGGAAATAGCTTTGATGGTACATGCTCAAAGTCCTACAACTCGTGTGATTATTAGGACTTACGACCGAAATTTTCGTGATAATGTCGCGCGGTTATTTCCTTATGCTCAAGTTATTTGCACCTCTGCTATTTCCGCAGAAGTTTTTGCAGCTGCGGCTTTTGGAGAAAATATTCTTAGCTTGTTTAACTTTGATGCTCAAACTATTTTGGTAGTTGAGTACACCATCGAAGCTGGTGATACACTCAACGGATTACTCTTGGCTGAGGTTGCCTATGGTTATGGAGTTGTGCCAATTTTATACCAAAGCCTGAAGCGATCGCCAGTCAAGTTAATGCCTTCTGATAATATACAACTTGCTGTTGGCGATCGCCTCATCGTTCTAGCCAATACTAATAGTCTTCAGCGCATTGAGCGGGGCGAAATGTTTAAGAGAACTTGGCAATTAGAGATTGAGAAAGCATTAGCTCAAGATGCTATTTTTGATGGCGCTAACGAAATAAGTATAATTTCTGGATGTAACATCGGCACAGCCAGAAAGTTGATGGATAATTTGCCTGGACAACTACCAAAAGCATTATATAAACAACAAGCTCTGCGCCTAGTGCGGAGGCTAACTAAATTAAGAGTTACAGCTCGGTTGAAACCCATTTTTGATGATCCAGATCGTTAAATTCATCTTGTCAGTTAAATATATAATGTATGACTAGAGACAGATGCAATTTTTGATCGTATTTTGTTATCTTTGATGCAAAATAAATCCTAAAAAACCGAAAAAGCAAGATCCTAATTCAATGATATTTTCACGAGTGCAGGGTGAAAGCCGTACATATTGGAGAGGTTTTCTGCATCATACTATCTAATTTTAGCTAGATACAATTAAAGTGTGGCTTAATCAATGCTGTTTTCTAGAAAAACCCTACAGCATTAGCAGGAGAGCGAAAATATGGGAAATCAATTCAAAACAGCTGCTTTACTAGCTGCACTAAGTGGTCTTTTGATAGCAATTAGTTACTGGGTAATTGGTGGTAGTAGTGGCTTATTAATTGGAATCGGCTTAGCAGCAGTAACAAATCTGTTTTCCTGGTATCAATCAGATAAAATTGCCCTTGCAGTATATCAGGCACAACCTATCAGTGAAAGGGAAGCACCGGGACTTTATCGAATAGTGGAAAAGTTGTCTCGTCGTGCTAATATTCCTACGCCCAAAGTTTATATTGTTCCTAGCCAAAGTGCTAACGCCTTCGCTACAGGCCGCGATCCAGAACACGCTGCTGTTGCTGTTACTGAAGGTATTTTGAATATATTACCAGAGGACGAACTCGAAGGTGTGATCGCCCACGAATTTACCCACATTATTAATCGTGACACCCTGACACAAGCGGTTGCTGCCACAGTAGCTGGGGCTATTTCATTCCTAGCACAAATGGTGAGTTACAGCTTATGGTTTGGCGGTGGTTCACGAAATGACAACAGAGGTGGAAATCCTTTGGGTGTTTTATTAACAGTAATGCTTGCGCCATTGGCTGCAACAATCATTCAGCTAGCAATTTCACGCACAAGAGAGTTCTCTGCTGATGCTGGTTCTGCTAAATTAACTAATAATCCCCGCGCTTTAGCTAGAGCGCTACAAAGGCTAGAAGCTACGGCAAGACAGATGCCTTTAAACGCCAATCCAGCTTTCGAGCCATTATTAATTATCAATTCCATCTCTGGACAATTTTTGGGTAACTTATTTTCCAGTCACCCTGCTACAGAAGCGCGAGTTGCAGCATTACTAAAATTAGAACAACAACTGACAACAAAAGCTTAATTAGTCATTAATCATTGCTCATTTACTAAGGATAGAGGACGAATAATTAATCAGTACGGAGTGCAATTCTGATTCGAGAGTAAGCTTTGCAATTAAGGATGTTTTAACTATGAATTCTAACAACATCGAATCCATTGAAGCTACATTTGTTGAATCTACTGAATCCACCACAGTAATTGTAGAAATCAGTTCTCAAACTGATGAATTAGTGGAACTTGAAATGGCTGGTGAAAGTGATGAAGTAAAGCGCGAAACCAAAGCACTGATTGAGGCACTAAGAAGACGCGCTCAAGCTGAGGCTGATTCCGCAGGTACTCTCACCCGCGAAACTTATTTAAATGCTGTGCGTCGAGCAAGAGAATTGATTGAAGGGAGAAAAGTTATGGAACGCGATCGCGTTCAGTTAGAAAATGCTTGGGCGATAATTCAAGATGAAGCTCAGAGAAACTGGTACTTAATGATGAAAGATTTAGTTGACTTTAATTATCGCCTACAAAAAGCTGCCAAAGCTGCTTGGGATGCCTTCAATCACCCTTACTCTCAAAATTAAATACGGTGATGCGATCGCAAATCAATGTAGGGTAGCACAGTTAGCTGTGCTACCCTATTGTGTTTTAGTATTAACCTACCAAACAACTTCAGCTAAACTCAATAGAATAGAAATTTATAGTTTACTCTAAAGCTTTCGACCAGTTACAAAAAAAGTCAGATTTTCATACCAAGATCCTTGCTCGGTCGCTTCTGCTTCAATTTTTTGACGATACTCTGTTTTCAATTCTGCCATTTGCTCTGAGGAAACCTCTAACAACGGATTTTCTTGAGGATGAAACCAGCCTCCATTCCATTCTCCAGCTTGGTCTAAATTACGGTAGTAACCTAGTTGTTGAATTTTCACTTCAATATTTTCAAAACCAGCTTCTGCAAGCAGGTGGTGGCATTTTTCAGGTGTACCTGTTGGCTCATTAATACTCGTCAGTGAAATGCCATGTTTGCCACAAATTTCAATAATCAGTGGCGTTCCACAAGATTCTTCAGAGCAACAAGAAAAACCGACGATTCCTCCTGGTTTCAGGTAACGATACCATTTCTGTAAAGCAGCAGGAATATCTTTAAAATATACTATTGCTGTAGAACAAAGAATAACATCAAAACTTTCATCATTAAAGTCAATATACTCAGCATCAGCTTCTATTAGTTCAATATTTTGTAAGCCTAACTCTTCAATTTTTTGTTGTGCTTGAGCTAGCATCCCTGAAGAAAAATCCACTGCAATTACTTTTCCTTCAGAACCGATAAGTTGTGCAGCAGCAATGGCAATGATACCTGTACCTGTTGCCATATCCAATACTTTTTGTCCCTTTTGCAGTGGGACTAAATCTAGTAAAGGGAGAGCGCGATGAATTGTGCGATCGTTATCGTAGGTAGTTCTGCTATCAAAGAAATCAATTACATTTTTCTTATACTGTTGCTCGTATTGGTTATTTGGCATAAAATTCTCATTTTAGACTGTTGAAATATTAAAATAAATAGTTGCTAAAAATTTTTATTAGTGCCGACTACACCATAAATAAGTGATGTAAATTGACATTTACATCACTTATTAAAAACATAGGTTGTGGTGTGAAAGGGTAGAGATGATGGAATCAAAATTGTAAAGAAGAGTTTTGCTCTGTTATTACCACTAGACAATATTAAGTTCTAGATCATTTCCATCTCTTTCAAAATTGTATTTCTCATTACGTGATGGTGGCTCAAATAAGACAGGATTGAAACCAGAACTTAAATCACCATCGTAAAGAATGTATTCGTTTTTAAACGCTTGAGTTTTACCTGGTTGCAATGTACGTTTTTTGATTCCACCAGGTTCATCCCAGCTGTAATAATTTACTTTGTTATTTAGATTGTTAGTGATATCAAACCCGCCGGAATTTATAGATGCTTCATAATCACTTAATTCAAAGAATAAGTCATTATTGCAACTATCTGAAAAAGTGTTTGTATTTTTATCGTTGTTTTTCATAGTTGAAAAATTCCTTTGACAGAAGCTATCACTTTTATATAAAATAAAAGATTTGCTTTAATTAGTCTTTAGTTATATTGTCACCTTCTTTGTGATGGTGCAACATCTTTCTGATGGTGGAAGAAATATCGTTTAATTTATATACGACGACTCATTAATTTATTTTCATTAGCATTAGCTGATTGCTCAATTTGTTCAATTGATGCACTTAACACAGTCATATATTATTTTTAGGCGTAACTCTGGATTAAAAAAAATCAAAAAGGTGGGCATTACCCACCTAGCTAATTTATCCTTTGACACACATAACTTGCTTGAGCGTTGCTACAACTTCAACCAAATCCGCTTGATTTGCCATCACTTGTTCTATGGGTTTATAAGCACCGGGAATTTCATCTAAAACGCCAGTATCCTTCCGGCATTCTACCCCTTGAGTTTGCTCAATCAAATCATCAAGTGTATAGACATTTTTTGCCTTATTTCTAGACAATAAACGACCTGCACCATGAGAACAAGAACAAAAGCTGTGGGCATTACCTTTACCCTTAACAATGAAAGACTTTGCCCCCATTGAACCAGGGATAATGCCATAATCTTCTGTTTGGGCGCGGACTGCACCTTTACGAGTAACGTACACATCCTCGTCAAAATGCACTTCTTTTTCAGCGTAATTGTGATGACAATTCACCTGCAATAAAGGTTTAGTAGCCTTTCCACCTGCGACATGCTTCTCGACTATGTGCTTAAAACGCGCCATCATCACATCGCGGTTGACACGCGCATACTCCTGTGCCCATTGTAAATCGTGCCAGTATGCTTGAAATTCTGGCGTACCAGCGACAAAGTAAGCCAAATCAGGGTCAGGTAATTTTTCACCTGCCATCTTGGCTAATTCCTTGGCTGTGTTGATGTGACACTGAGCTAGATTATTGCCAATGTGGCGGGAACCGGAATGCAGCATTAACCAAACTTGATTTTCTGTATCGAGGCACACTTCAATAAAATGATTCCCTCCACCCAGAGAACCCATTTGTTTCATCGCTTTGCCTTGGAGGTCTTGTACACCGCGATGCAAGTCTTTAAAATCATTCCACTTTTGCCAGTTAGTGATAGATTTTTCAACGTCTTTGTTTTCGTTGAATCCTGTAGGAATTGCTGCTTCAATATCTAGGCGGATTTTTTTGAGTTTACCTTCTAATTGTTCAGCGGTAAATGGCGTTTTGATAGCACTCATACCGCAACCCACATCTACGCCCACAGCAGCAGGCATAATCGCTTCTTTGGTTGCTATTACAGAACCAACTAAGGCACCTTTACCTAAGTGGACATCTGGCATTAAAGCTACGTGCTTAAAGACAAATGGCAGCGATGCCACATTCTTTGCCATCTTGGTTTCTTCTGGCCCCAAAGCGTGATTCGCCCAAGATAAAACGGGTGCTGGTGTAGTAATTTCTAACTTTTCGTAGGGCATAATTTTTTATTTTGGATTTTTAATTTTAGTTTTTAGATTGGTGATTTGGCATCAGGTAGGCAGGAGGCAGGAGGCAGGAGGCAGAGGGAGGACAGTAAACTCCTCAGTCAACACTATCAATGCCCAGCTTAGAAAAACCATCTTATATTACAAGTGTAGTATAGTCCGGGTTTAAGCGTCAGCCCGATCGCCACACAATGAAAATATGTATTAAAATTTGTAAAGAAAATAACTATGATTAAAACATTCTTTACACTTTTTACAGACCTATGGCAGTGCGTCAAGATACAATCTGGGAACGTTTTTTATCGCCTGTAGCGCGTTTTTTCATTGATGAAGATGGGTTGCGGCGTTATCAACAGAGTATTGATTGGGAGAAAGAAGGCGATCGCTTTCGACGAGCTGATGTCATAATTCCATCGTACTACAGCAGCCAAAATTTTCACGGGATTAAGGGCGGATATCTCACCTCCGATGCAGCGGTGACTTACGACCCCATAACCCAATATGTTCTGCCGCCTAGCGAAACTGTTGTTCGTCAGGCTTTAATTGATGCTGTGAAGGTGAAACCACGACGCATACTTGATTTAGGTTGCGGTACGGGTACCACTACTTTAATGTTAAAACAGGCTTTTCCGGAGGCCGAAGTTATTGGTTTGGATTTATCACCTTATATGTTGGTAAGGGCAGAAGATAAAAGCCGAACTGCTGGTTTAGATATAGTCTGGCGACACGGGAATGCTGAGAAAACTGGTTTGAGTGATGCTTCCTTTGATTTGGTGACAGCTTCTTTACTATTTCACGAAATACCAGATGCAGTGTCACTAGCAATTTTGCAAGAAAGTTTCCGGTTGCTGGTAACTGGAGGACAAGTGTTAATTCAAGATGGCAATCAAAAGACTCTGCGTCAATTAGAATGGCTCAATGACCTTTTTGAAGAACCATATATTCGTGAGTATGCCAATGGTAGCGTTGAAGCGAATATGGGTGCAGCAGGGTTTGAAGCAGTGCGAAGCCAAGATGTCTGGTGGATAAATCAGGTAACTAGCGGCATTAAACCGATAACATCTGAAAATGTCCGCCAATATGCTGCAACGTCAATAGACACCACAATAGATAATAATAATTTGGAGGAACTTGGATCGCCAGCATTTGGCATAATCGCATGAGTTTAAAGGCAGTTCTCTTTGATTTTAATGGTGTCATCATTAACGATGAGCCAATTCACCTGCAACTGATAGATGAGATTCTCATTCAAGAAAATCTCCAACCCCAGCGGGTTGATGAGCGTCAAGCTTCTTTAGGACGCAGCGATCGCGCTTGTTTTAGTCAACTACTCGCCAATCGTGGTAGAGTCGTTACAGAAAAATATTTAACTCAGTTGCTGCACCGCAAAGCCCAAGCTTACGCACTAGAACTAGAGAAAATAGAGAAACTGCCTTTATACGCAGGTGTAGAAGACTTGATATTTCAAGTGCGATCGCGCAATCTGAAATTAGGATTAGTCAGCGGTGCTATTCGCAAAGAAATAGAACTGGTACTCAATCGGGCTAAACTGGCTGAACATTTTAAAATTATTGTGGCGGGTGATGACATCACTGCCAGTAAACCAGAACCCGATGGTTATCTACTGGCAGTGAAACATTTAAACCAAGAATATCCCGAATTGAATCTTCAACCGCAAGAGTGTCTAGCAATTGAAGATACACCAGCTGGTATTCAAGCAGCAAAGCGATCGCACATGCAAGTGGTGGGTGTAGCGAATACTTACCCCTTCCACATGCTTCAGCGCTGCTGTAACTGGACTGTCGATTACCTCAGTGATTTGGAACTCGAACGCGTCCAGGAAGTTTATTCTCAAAAACAGTCCCAGCCATCAGTAACTGAATGATAGAATACTTATTGGTGAATTGATTAAGGGGAATTAGCTCAGTTGGTAGAGCGCTGCGATCGCACCGCAGAGGTCAGGGATTCGAGTTCCCTATTCTCCATACATCCTACCCCTAATAATACCTTAAAATCTAAGGTGTGATCTCTCATCTGTCCTAAATCTGTCATAAATTTACACCAGATGCGATCGCTGTTTGGATAATCTTAATGGTTTTTAAGATTCCAATAATTATGGTAGTTTTCACCATAATTATTTAATTTTGTACCCTGGAAGTATTAATTTGTCGTAGAAAAAACATCAAAATAGATAAATTAACACTGTTTATAACAGTATTAACTTATATTATTTATGGTGAATTTTACTATATTTTATCATTATCGATATAATTAATAATATATGCAATCACTTTTTTCACTTTTAGCATTAGCAGGGTTATCATTTTCGGAAGATCCTGAGATTAGTGAAAATTTTATTAAAACAGATGATTCCAATTTAGTTGAGGGTGATTTTTGTACCCTTTATATGGTTGAGAAAACTGTTTTTAATAAAATTATTTTGGAAAATAATCAGGAATTTTCCTCTCTAACATTATCCAAAGGTGTTTTCCTATCGGGGAATATTAAAGGGTATATTTTAGAATCAGGTAAAGTAATAGCATTTTTTAAAGAGAATTAAAAATATATTTATGGCTCAATCAATAGTAAGAATTGCTTTAGAGTGTGATGCTTCACAAGCAGAAAATAAACTAAATAATTTATCAAAAATTGTTGAGGGTAGTTTAGGTAAAGCTTTCCAAGTAGCTGCCTTTAACTCTCAATTAATGATTAAAGGGTTAGAAGTTGGTATCAATGCTATTACTGGTTTTGTTGGAAAACTAACCGATGGTCTAAAAGAAGCATCAGCTATTCAACTTGAGAATATTAACGTGGCTGGTAATTTAATGAAACTTACGGGCCAGAATTATGCTCAAGCAACTGAGTTTATTGATGAATTCTCTTCCAAAATGTCTGTAATAGCTGCTGCTTTACCTGGACAGACAAGCGATTATGTTGATTTTGGTAAAGCGATCGCTGATGATGTCATCCCAGCACTTAAAGGTGTAAATGGTGCATTAGACATCAATAAACTGCAATCAGAATTACAAGATGTTTCCAAATTTGGTACTTTACTTGCTCAATCAGCAGGTGTTCAAAGTACTGATGCTGCTATGGCATTGAGTAAATTTTTAGGTGGTACAGCATCTAAAGGTGAACTAACCCAATTAGATTTTTATCAGAAGAACACTACATTTAGAAATGCTTTATTTTCAGAGATTGATAAATTGGGTAAAGATGTTAAGAAATTAACTGTAGAACAACGTTTAGAAATATTTAAAAAAGCTGCAAGTATTCCTCAAGAGGTTTTGAATGCTCAAACTAAAAGTTTAGCTGGTTTAACAGCTGGATTTAGTTCTAGTTTGTTCGATCCTCAAACGGGTTTATTCGGATGGATGCGAGATTTAAATCAAGATATTAAAGGTAATCAATCAGCTTTTAGTGCTATTCAAGAGGGTGTGTCAGCATTAATAGGTGAGAATGGATTACTTAATGCTATTGGAGGTACTTTAAAAGCATTAGGGTTTGAAGCGATCGATCCTATGCTTGCTTTGAGAGATGTCATTACAGGTGTGAATTCAAAAATTAAATATCTGCGTGACACTTTAAATAGTTTTTTAAATATAGGTCAGGATAGTTTAACAGGAAGCGCTTTTAAACAATCTGCTAATATCCAGCGATCGCAAGGTGAGAGAGAGGATAAGTTAGCTAATGATTTAAAATACTTTTTTGAAAAAACCTTTAATTTTGACGGTTTAGGTCAAAAACTTGCATCAATTACTAATAGTTTTTTCGATCAACTTTCTAACACGAATTGGGTAGCAGTTGGGGCGATCGCTGGTGAAGGATTAGCTAAATTTTTAAATGAAGCTTTTAGATTCATCAATAATATTGATTGGGGCAAGATAGGAAATGCTGCTTTATCAATAGGTAGTGGTCTGTTTATTGGTATAGGGAAGTTTTTAACTACCCTTGATTGGATCGGTATGGGGCAAGCAGTAGGAGTACTTTTACTAGCTGCTACTGGTGCGGCGGCTGCTGCTTTAATAGCTCCCGTAATAGCTGGTGTTGGGGCGATGGGTGCGGCGATTGCTGCTGCTGTTGTTGGTTTTACTTCTGCGGTAGTTGCAAATTGGGATAAACTAACAAACCTTGCTGTTAATTTATGGCAAAATGTTGTTAATGCTGTAAATGGTTTTTTTAATAGTATTGTTGAAAAAATTAATTCATTAATTTCTAATATTTCAATCCCAGGAATACAGCAACCACAAACAGCAATTACAGCACAACCTGGATTAACTCAAAACTTTGCTAATGGTAATCCTGGGATGTTGGAAGCTTTAATTAGAGAAAATAGACAATCACCACCTGGATCAAAACCTATTATCGCTAATAGTTCAGAGGCTGTTCTTACAATTGATCAACAGAAAAAATTATTAAGTAATAGTGGTGGGTTTACTTTTTCGGGTACTATTAATATCCAAACCGCTGCTACAAATGTAGAGGAAATAGCCGATCAATTTATAAATGTAATCTCCAAAAAATATGAAAGATATAAATTGAATATGGCTTAGGGATAGTTAATAAAAAGTAAATAGTTATTTTTTGTTAAACTTAAAGTAACTGTTTACTTTTTATTTATAAATATGAGTGGCACACCTTATATAAAAATAACTTTAGGTAAGATTGGTAATGTAAAATCAGAAAGTTTTACTATTGGTGATAATCAATTAGTAAGTGCATCGGTGCAATTAAATGAGGGATACGCTTTAAGTAATTGCGAGTTTAGTGTAAGAGATCCTAAAAAAGAATTACTAGACAAATATTTAGCTTATATAGAATCTGTTGATGGTTTGGATGATTTTAGAGATTATCCAGATACAACTAGTTACCCAGAAATAAATCAAAACCCATCACAGGATGAAGCATTTATTACAGGTGAGACTAAATTAATCTTTAATTCAACTAAAGGAACTGTTTTTAATGATGGGATAGGATCGCAAGGGAATAGATTAGATCCTACAAATAACTTTGGATGTGCAATGAGGTATAACAATCCTGCGGCTGCTAAACAGTTTGGAACTGTAGGGATGATTAATTACCTCAACTTTGGCGATCGTGTTAAAGTAACTAACCCTGCCAATGGTAAAAGTTGTATTTGTACTGTACAAGATTGGGGGCCAAATCCATCCTTAGCTGATAGAGGGATTGATCTATTTACTAAAGCTTTTAACTATCTAACTAATACAACAGGATATCAAGCAGCATTAAATATTGGGATAATAAATAACTTAAAAGTTGAATTAGTCAGTAAAAGAGAACCAACAGTAATTACCACTGCTAAAACTTTAGAGCAAAAGAAAAAATCAGAAGAAATAGTAGCAAATAGAAGTAAGAGTAAAGCACAAGCTACTACATCTAAAGATAAAGTCTTATCTACAATTTCAAGCGCAAAAACACCTAAACAAGAATCTTTACCAGAAGCTAAAAGTTTGTCAGGATGTCAAATTACTGTAGAATTAGGTTTTAATGGACAAACCATCTCTGCATACAGCTTTATACACACCAGTTTAAGTTTTGATTTTTTTAATCCAGACCTTTTAACTTTTGGTGGTAGTTCAGCAGTTTGGGTAATGGCACAAAGAGTTAAAAATACTGCTTATCAGAAATTGACCTTTAAGAAAGTTGCAGAAAAAATATGTAAATCTTATGGAATGACATTAGAGATGTCTGAAACTGGCCCTTACTATGAATACTTCCCACAACAAGCTAAGTCAGATTTAAAATTTTTAGCTGATGAGTGTAACAGGCTTGGGTTTAGAATGCAGACTGTAGGGAAGAAAGTAACGATCGCTGCAAGGTCTGAAATCTTAAAATCTAAACAAACCTTTACTTTAGAGTATGGGATAAACATGGGATTAGATTTCAACATTTCCCATGAGGCTAGTAGTAATAGTGGTGGGGCGCGATCAGTTAAATCAAATAACTCAACCGGGGAATTAAAATTTGAGATCGATCCTGATACAGGAGAGATTAAGCAGCAGAGAAGGGAAAATATTAAGGGGATGGGTGCTGATAGTGTAGGCACTGTTTCTGGGAGTTCTAGACCACTGCCAACACCTAAAACTGATGGTTTGACTGTTGATATGGATAATCAGCGCAAATCAAGTGAAGAGAGGGTTAAGGGGATTAAGGCTAGTGCTGATTTTCCTACTGATGCTGAGGCACTGATTTTAACACCCGATACACCATTTAAAACAAAGGGGATATCTAAGACAGCTGATCGATTTTGGGTAGTTGAGTCTGTTGAACATAATTTTGAAAGTGGTAAGTTTAGTACATCTGTATCACTATACTCACCACTTAAAAATAAAAATCCTACACCTAAAATTAATAACCCAACTTCTATCTATTCATCTAATGCGAATAACACACCACTTCAAAGTAATTTTGATCCATCAGCACCTAAATTTATTAGGCCAGTTGGTAAGCAATTTCCTATCTCGTCTCCTTATGGCCCAAGGGGAGGGAGATTACACGCTGGATTAGATATAGGATGCCCAGTTGGTACACCGATCATTGCTTCAGCTAGTGGTGTAATTAGTAGTGTAATTACTGGTTGTAGAGTAGGGGATAAAGGATGTGGTGGCCGCTATGGCAATTTTATCAGTATCTCTCATAGTGGAGGATGGGAAACAAGGTATGCACATTTAAATAGTGTTTCTGTTACTGTGGGTCAACAAGTTTTACAGGGACAGCTAATAGGGACTACTGGCAACAGCGGATCGAGTACTGCACCACACGCACACGTAGAGATTAGGAAGAATGGGAATAGTTTAAATCCCTTAAAATTTTACCAATAATAAAAACCGTCAAGTAGTTAATTAATTACTTGACGGTTTTTATTATTTATGCGATCGCTTTTTAACGCAGTTTTAATTTAATCGATCCTTCTTTTAATTTTTGGGATAGTTCTTTTATGTACTTTGGTTTAGTAGTAGGTTCCTCAATTTGAGTTTCTTTAAAAAACTTACTACCAAAAGAGCTATTTTTCCAATCAGTTACTAATTGATTAATATTAGTAAGGTCAAGATTTTTTAGATCATAATCTTGCCCAAAAGCATTTACAGCCAGGTGTGCATCGTCTACACCTGCTTTATATAAAGCATTTCTTACTGATTTTTTCTTTTCTTCTAACTTGAAATTATCTAATTCAGTTTTCAGATTAGTAATTTCTTGTTCTAAATTCATATCGCTCATTTTATTTTTACCTTAATTTTTTAATTTAAAAATCTAAACCTATTCTAACTAAATTCCATTAAGAATATTAGTAATTACCCATTTCTTTAAATCGGCACACCATGAAGCATAAATAAAATTACGTTTATATGGTTCCAAATTTAAATTTAATAAAAGATTTTTTGGAAGGATAAAACCACTACCTAAATGTAAGTTTTTTAATCCTTCGTTATCTTGGATCACTTCAATAATTATTCCCTCCCCATCAAAGGGGAGTAGACCATTATAATTTCCAACCTCACCTATATAATTTAAAGTGCGATCGCTCCCTACTGATTGAGTTAATCTCAGTTTATATTTTGTGGGTTTAATTGATATGTGACCATGATTAAAAAATATTTCTTTGAAATCTTCTAATATTAAAAGATTTATTGGTAAGTCCATAATTTAATAATAAATCCTTATATCTATAGTAGCAGATCCACTACTTAAGATTGGAGTTTTTATAGCTTTGAATTATTTCTTCTACTACTTCTATTGGTGCGCCATCAACAAGCACTAATTCAATGGGTGTGGTTTTGTTCACCTGCAAACCCTCTGCAACTGCTTGACCTACTGCTTGAGCAATAGCACTTTTGTAAGTTCTGGCATGGACTGTGTAAAGTTTACCAGCGATCTCAACTGCTAAATACATAATTTAATATCGTTGGGATAAAACCCTTACCAGTATTAGGTTTAGATGATTTTTTTAATACTAAACCGTTGGGAAGTTTATATTAAGCAACGGGATAAAACTTAATAATGGTAATGGTTTTAGCTATTTTTCACTTAATTTATGCAACGCCCATAAATCAAAACTACCCATCATTTATTTAAGTGGTGGGTAGTTTTTTTTAATCCCTAATAGGGAGTAGTGAAAAGTTAAGTTGTGGAGTGCCAATATAAGTTTTGTTTCAATCCCTCATAGGGAGTACAACTAAACTTTTCACATTTTACTATTAAAATCCCTTGACTGCACGCATAATTAAGAATTTACCTAAATCAGAATTCCATCGTGCTGTTACAAAATCTCGCTTATTTGCAGTAGTAGTGAGTGTAATAGAGGCAATATCAGTACCAAAAGCAAAAGCACTACCCCATGTTACAGTCCTTGATCCATTACTGTCCTGAATAATTTCAAATGTTACTTCTTCATTATCAGCAGGTGTAGGGCCAACATAGTTAATTGTCCTAGAGTTACCTACAGCAGCAGTAGTTAATAACTTATATTTAGTACCGTTGCTGTCACCAGTCAGATTAAACGTAACAACTAAAGCATCTGTTAAAGTGACGTTAGTTAAAAGTGCAGTCATGTTTCTAAAAAGATATTTTATCTATTTTAACTTTTTAATTGTCGCAAGATGTCACCCTTAGATTTAAGTGCGATATTAAACGACAAATAGCGATCGCTTAATTTAATTAAAAGTGGTGATTAATTTACCAAGGAATAATAAACCTAGTTAAATTTAAGTTTTAATTTACCAAGGAATAATAAACATAGTAATATTTTCACCTCCACTTATAGGTGGAACTCTTACTATATAAGCATTCCTTAATCTGCATCCCTGCTGATTATGTTTTATTTTAAATCAACAGTTTCCCGACAATCACCGGAAAAGACTACTGTGTAAGCTTTCCTTAATCAGCAGGGATGCAGAGTCTTAAATCAACAGTTTCCCGACGATCGCCGGAAAAGACTACTATGTAAGCTTCCCTCCGACATGAGAAAGGGTTTCACTAATTGAAAACCTTGATTTTACTGAGTTCCTCATTTATGTGGATTTCAATTCATTGTAAAAACCTTACTGTACAAGCTTTCCACAGTAAAGTGAAAGGTTTTGGATGGGTACGGTAAATTGGTTAATAAAAGCTTGAAAGTATTGGTAATACGTTGTTTAACGGGTTCGGGAAATTGGGTAAAAAAAGCTTAAAAGTATTGGTAATACGTTGTTTAACGGGTTCGGTATCAGCAATCAAAGTTCATAAACATAAGTAAGTATGTTACCTTCTATCATGTAGGATGAATACATACTTATACTTACATTTGATAGAAGCGATCGCGGTTATGTCGCAAAATGTCGCCGCTTCCGAGATTGCGAAAGCGGATATTTAACAGGACTTTGATAGGAGCGATCGTGGTCATCTTTAAAGGTGACAAAATGTCACGACTAAATTAAAAATTTTAGGGTGTGCCAAAAGTGCGCCAAATTTTTTTAACTAATGCAGATAGGCAGAAACGGGATAAATTGATCAAACTTCGGAAAGTTTTTAAACGCGCTTAAGTGTTTATCTTAAGGTTAAATGAGTTAAGTATTTAGGTATAGATGAGAACCTATATACTGATGAAAAAGGGCAACTAAACCCAAAATCCGGGTTTAGATCCCATATAGATCTAATAGATCAAGAAACTAAACCCAAATCAGTTGATCAAAAATCAGCCGGAATAGTTAAACCAATTTCACCAAAAAGATTTATCTCTACTGCGCTGATTTTTCCCACCTACCCCTACTGACCACCTCAACCAACCAATCAAGCGATCGTTTTTTCGGAAGCGTTACCAAGCTAAAATTCTCGCCAACTCGTGAAACTTCCTATTAGTAATCGTTTCAGTGGTTTTTAATATGGTTTCGCCAACACGTTAACTTAGTTAAGTGAACTCCCTTAACCTTAAGGGAGTTAAGTAATTTTAAGTATAGTTAATTACTGATTAGGGTTAATTTAGTACTTAAATAGTGTAAAAACGCCATATAAAGATATAAAAACATATCACTTTTACACTATTGATCAAAAATCAGGCCGGAATATTTAAATCAATTTCACCAATAGAGATTTAAACTCTCGCGCTGTTTTGCTCCTCCCTGCCAAGCGATCGCATCTTAAACAGTTTATTTATCCCCATCTCCGGTTAAAACCGGAGATAAAATTAATTGCTCACCAATGGCAAGCGATCGCACTTTCCCATGAGCAAGGAACCTAAACAGACAGAATTCACCCTGTCCAAAACGACTAGAAAGTTACCAGAAAGCTTATTACATATAGACTTTTCTAAGCTGTCAAGACTTGAAAACCCAAACAGGGTGAATTCTACCTGTTTTAAGTACAACGTAAAATATGATGTTTAATTTCTCAAATGGGAAATTAAACATACTTAACCCGTTGCATTAATTTTCAGGTGCGTCCCTGAAAAATCTAAAACCATGATTCTTACGTGAGATTTAACGAAGTAATCATGGTTTCAGGTTCGTCCCTGAAAGTTAACGAAGTAATCAGGGTTTCAGGTTCCTCATGATGCACTAGTAAGAGGTTTCAAACCCTTGCTAGGTAAAGGGTTTGAAACCTCTTTTCAACTTATTCTAGTTTTTCATGATGCCACATTAATGTGGATCACTGTGGAAGTGCGATCGCTTCTATCGGATTCCAGATAATAATCTGATCGGCATCGTTAAACACCGGATCGCACTTTACAACTATTCCAGCTACTTTATTAAATATTCTGCCAATTGGCTGTAAAGCTTACTACATAAGTTTTACATCTACTTTATTTAATATTTCCCGATTGGGTGTAAAGCTTACTACATAAGTTTTCCAGCTACTTCCACCATTGCCGGAATTAACCTGTTTTTATATTTTTAATTGAAAATATGTAATTTTTATAACTTAAGTATCTGTATATGTCCGTGGCAGTTAAATTAGGATCAAAAAGCTTAAAACCTAAGTATAGTAACAATTATTCAAGGCAGTTAAAAACTTATATTATTAAATTATTAGTCTAAATTTATACATTGCCGTTATTATTCTTATTACCATAACTCATAACTCATAACTCATAACTATGATCTTATGGATTGCGGAAAGACCCGGATAAAATCGCTCTTAAAGGCATCTGAAATTGGTTTGATGATACCTTTGTACCTTAAACCTACCTAAGCTGTCTAGAATCGTCTGCTGAGTGTGGTAGGTAAGGAGTCAGGGTAGGAGCAAACCAGCGCGAGTAGAGATAAATCTTTTTGGTGAAGTTCTAAACTATTCCGGCCTGATTTTTCGACAAGATTATTTTTATTAGATCTATATAGGATCTTGTCGAAAATTATGTATTAATCTTGTCGAATTAGTATCTAAAAATACCCAACCATCCCTTAAACTTTAACCTTTCCTTAACCTGAATCTAAAACTCTCAAATCATCTTTACCCGTAATTATTCCTTCCCCATGATGGGGAGCGATCGCGCTTAAACTTTATCCCTGATTATTATTCCTTGGTAAATTATTCAATTTTAAGTGCCAGATTTATTTTTAAGTGCGATCGCTCTCCTAAACCTGATTAATTTACGAAGGAATCATAATCTTAGTTAAATTTAAGTCTGATTATTTTATCTAGGAATAATAATCAGACTTAAATTTATGTTTTATTTTATGGAGGAATAAAAATCAGGGATAAGGATTATTCCTACCAGAGTAAAGACGGTACTTTCAATACTTGAATCCGTGGCAGAATTTGAGGTTAGAGATGCTGAAATACAGACAGTACAAGGGTTAAGAACCGCGACACTTATTCCATCATAAAGTTCGTCATCCAGATTAGTTAAAAACTCATAGGACATAGCGAAATTGAAAGTAGAATAGCTAAAACCTTTTACCAGTACTGGATTAAGCACCATAGCAGACTTAACCTAGTACAAAGTTCGTCGCGGAAATTGTCACTAAAACGTCTGAAACCCTTACCAGTACTAGATTAAGTTCGTCGCAGTTTAAATAAAGAAGGACTGGGTTATGCTTGGCGCACTTTAATGTTATAAAATAGCTGAAACCCTTACCAGTACTGGGTTAAGTTCGGCGCACTTTAAATAAATTTTTAATATCATAAGGTGCGCGGAAAACTAATAATAAAATTTCTTAAACCCTTTACCAGTACTAGGTTAGAGGGTGGCACATCGTTTTTAATTACCTTAAATTTTGTCCCGCACCTGAAACCCTGATTATTACGTTAAATTTAACGAAGTAATAAGGGTTTTAGACTTTTCAACACCGCACCTGAAACCCTGATTATTATGTTGAATCTAACGCACCATAAGAATTACCCAGATAATTGATAATTTCTAGAATTTAAACCAAAAATAAAATCACACTCTACAGGATTAACTTAAACTCTAGAGTGTGATTTTATTTTATGCGATCGCATTTCCCGAACAGATTTTTGAAACTACATCTCCTAAGCCATCTAAAGGATATATGTATGTAGAAAAATTTGTAATAATCTTTTATTTATTTCTGTTAAATAGCTTCATTAAACAATGATAATTGTTCACTGTTATCTGATTTCCTTTCCGCAGATTTAAGAACCTCAAGATTGAGTGGAATATCGAGACGTTTATTATTTTGCAAAATATCTTCGATAGTCACTATCTGAAGACATTGATAAGATCTACCCATTACCTTGTGATGATATACTCCACAGCTATTTGCTTCTCTCACCATCTCAGATGTAGGTTTTTTGAGAGTAATAAATACACTTAGTACTGCATTTTCACGAACCATAGTCCCATGTAAATCACGAATGTCACGGGAACTAACATTACCTGATTTAACTTGTAAAACAATTTTTCTGTGACCTTCGCCTTCCTCTAAAAAGTAAGCTAATCCATCTATACCCCTATCAGCACCTTTTTTATTATTAATAATTGCACGATTATTTGAGTAGGTTAAAATTGCCCACTTTTCAAACTCTTTGCGTATACGATCATCCTGACGGTTAGCTAAAGCCACAGCAGATTTCATGTCTTTAGGAATTCCTGCAAGTTGAATTTGACTTAATACTTCAGAACCGTGAGAGTCTTCGAGTCTTTTAAGGATTAAGCTAATACTTTGATATGTAATATCAATTCCTATCCACTGTCGGTTGAGTTTTTGAGATACAGCTACAGTAGTCCCACAACCACAATAAGCATCTAAAATAACATCTCCCTGATTACTACTTGCTTTAATAATTCTTTCTAAAAGTGCTTCTGGTTTCTGAGTAGGATATCCAAGGCGTTCAGGATCGTTAGCATTTAGACTATTAATCAACCACCAATCTTCAGGAACCTTACCTAAAGGATTTGGTTTATATATTTTATTTGTCCCTTTATGTTTACCCCACATTGAAGCATCTTTTCTACCTATACCTTCAGCTTGATAAGGAATTCTAATTTCATTAGTATAAAAAAAATATTGACTTGTTTTTGAATATCTTAAGATAACATCATGTCTTCTGCCAAAATCTTTCTTTGGTGTCCCACCTCCTCTATAACACCAGACAATTTCATTTAAAAAGTTCCCTCCGTTAGGGCAAAATACAGAATCTATTATTAGCTTTAAATAATGGCTTGATGTGGGGTCACAATGGAGATAAAAAGAACCTGTAAGCTTTAAAACTCGATGAATTTCAACTACTCTAAGAATAATACTAGTAAGATAAGCTAGTAAACTTCCTTTTCCTAGTACTTCTTTTAATCCAAGAATTAAAGCTATACTTTGAGATGTGAATTTCCCCTGGTAATTGTCAAGAATTTGACAATAACCTTCTTCTGCAATACTATTCCATTCCCAAGTATCAACAAAAGCTTGTGCTTGTGCTTTATCTTCTGTACCAATATTATTATATATCTGGTTGTAATTGCGCTTAGAGTTAAAAGGCGGATCTATATAACATAAGTCAACAGACTCGTCTCTGATATATTTACGTAAAACTTCTAAGTTATCACCATAGTAAAGATGATTCATAATGGGTTGTCAACATTTATTTTTTGACTTAAGATAACCTCACATTTATTCATTTCATAATAGTAAAACTACTTAGCAAATACATTTCAGTAAACTTACTAATAAATATTTTTAAATTAATAGATTTCCTATTTGCTATATAAATTTTTACTAGTAAGTAACAGCGTTGGCAACGCCAATCATTTTCAAGTATTTCTTTAATTTATTTAAATTTATATGTACAGAGATTTATTCAAAAAATCTCAGTAAGATATCAGTATTGCTTATCTACGTGCTTAAGTATTTATAAGAATTTGCTGGGATGCTCAAGGTTAAAACCTGATTCTTAAGTTAATCTTCACGATGTAATAAGGGTTTCAAATTGGCAAGTGACGCACCCTCAAACCTTGATTATTAGGTTAAATTTTACGAGAGAATCAGGGTTTTAGATTGGCAAGGGACGCACCCTTACTGCACCTAAAGTAAATCTGGAAAGCTGCACTTGAAACCCTTATTATTGCGTTAAAATTTACGAAAAAATAAGCTTTTTACCTTACTAAGGACTGCATCAGTTTAGCGATCGCCCCCAGACGTCAAGATCAAACCAAGTTTATTAATTCGTGTAAAAAAAAACTTAAAAAATGTTCCAAACTACTTAAAATGACTGTTTTTGGTGACTAGATCGCCGATTATTTTTATATAAAAAAGATCAAAATCAGTGATCTGGTCACCAAAAACAAAAATCAGCGCGATCTTTCTAAGTACAGTCATAACTTTTTTTTGAAAGTTCTTTGTTTTCTGTCCGGCCTGATTGGTTAGTTTGCGCTCATTCAGATTTTAGATTTAAAAGTTTTAATTGTAATTTGCAGAAGCTATCGCCACCAATTCCGCACTTAAAACCCTGATTCTATCCTAAATATAAACGTAAGAATCAGGGTTTCACTCGTCCAAAGGACGCACTGTTTAGCTTCGATATTGAAACCTGATTATTTTACTGAGGAATAATAATAATCAGGTTAACGTCTACAAGAGTGTAAGCTAATTATAGTAAGGCTTCGAGCTATTAGCACCTTTCAGTTTTGGCTTATTCATATCAATGTGAATTCAGCAAGATTAGTAAAAAATAAATTCTTTTGATGGATCTATAGGTGGAGAATTTGAAGACTTACGATCTGGAGGGTTAGGTTCCTTCGGCCACTCAAAAAACCATTCGCCCTGTGCCAGTTGCGTAAGTCCTGTAATTTTCCATCGATACATGGGTAGGGATTAAATTTATTAATTATTTCTACCATAGCAATCGTACCAAAATAGCCAAATAAAAAATATTAACATAATCATCATAAAAATACCACCAAAAAATGGCATATCAGGATCATTACATAAACCCCAGATTAACCCAATAAGTAAAACTATAAAAAATATAATAAACAAATTTGAATTAGGATTACAAGAATAAGTTAGTAAAAAATTAACAAGCATAAAAATTATAAATCTCTATTTTTGATCCACATTTTAAGTATTCCCATAATTTTTACAAAAACTATATAACGCTCCAAAAAACAGTAGAAATTATTATTATGACTAAGTTTTCAGTTCGACAAACCCACAACACCACAGGTAAAAAAAACCATAATCATCATAGTTAAATTTGAGTGATCACTCTTGGGGGTTAATCTGGGGTTGAATGCTTTACATTACCCGATTACCTTACAATCCCTTAGAAGCAGCTATCTGTCGCAGATTTTTTACTATCTCATGCCCTAAATCTTCATGCTTGTTTTCCACTAATATATGCTCAATCCTCTGCCGTTCTACAGCATTTCCATCAAGGTAAAAATTAAGCAATAGTTCCACAAACAGGTTGTTGTTATTAATTACTTGGGTTATCAAATCGTTGATCATTGTAATCACCATCAGACAAAGCGATGCACGTAGAATATACTCATAGCGCAAAATACGGTTTTCGTCTAGACGATGGCAAACGCTCTTACCCAATAAGCAAGTCACTAAACGCCTCAAGTCCTTGTGTGTTCGTTTCAAACGATCCAAACGATCATTAAAATGCCAGATTAATTTACCAAGGAATAAAAATCGTGGAGAAATTTAAGCGATCGCACCATATTTTTATTTATTCCTAAATTTAAATAAAAATACTGCCACAATATAGTCAGTGGTAGAATTTTTATTTAACGTTCGTGCTTATTTAAAATAATTTTTATTCATACTCTAATAATTCAGATAAAGATGCCAATTTAAAATAATCACCTAAAACCTCAAGAGTATGATTATCTACTCTTGTAAATTTATTTTGGCATAGTCTATTAATAGATGTTTTAGCTATACCCGTCTCTTCTGATAATCTAATCTGACTGATGCCTTTAGTTTTAATAATTGAGTTCAATTTACAAACAACTTTAACCATTTTTCAGATCCTTTAAACATTAACTAAATCCTATCATCTTTACCCAGCAAAGGTTTTAAAATAATAAAAGATTATTTATTATTAAATATGTTAAAAAATTATCTACACGTGGTATCACTTCCGCTACTATTGTGTTATATTAAAGATGTGACGTAAAGAGAACACATAAAGACGTAATAAGTCAAAGACTTTCTAGGTTAGTTGTTTTTAAAGTTCTTCTAAATCACTAATTTAAAAACTAAAACTTAATAAGTTTATGAGTCAAAAAAGAATTGTATTAGATGGTGCTTATGTTGATCAAGCAGAAAAAATAATGAAAGAGATTGGTGTTTTTACTCTCTCCCAATTATTCACATTACTATTAGTTAATTATGGTGGGAGATTAGTTACAGACTTAAAAAATAAATAGAGGGTGTAATAATAAATACCCACATTAGACACCAATTTTAGTTAACCTGATGTACAAATTTGAATAAAAATCCTAAATAGATGTTGAATCAATGTCAAATGATAGTTTTTTTAACGGTGATTCAGTAGAGATTTTACTCTCTAGAGAACAAGCAGCAGAGATTTTAAATATTTCCCGCCAACAACTTTATCACTACATCAAAGCAGGATCATTATTTTTGGATACTCTTAAACGCTTCCGTACTGATGATGGTGGAATTAGTAAAGTTGAGAAGATCACAAATTTTGATATCCCCATTTTGAGAAGAATTCAATACTACTTTAGGAAGCATGGGGAAAGAAAAGCAAGAGTATTAATGAGTCAAAAACCAGAAGATTTTTATAAAGGTGAAAACAATGATTATTAAAGA
The DNA here is from genome assembly GCF_963920935.1 of Nostoc sp. CCY 9925. Taxonomy (NCBI): domain Bacteria; kingdom Bacillati; phylum Cyanobacteriota; class Cyanophyceae; order Nostocales; family Nostocaceae; genus Nostoc; species Nostoc sp. CCY 9925. The sequence goes on from NZ_CAWUDO010000098.1 coordinate 24,207, forward strand.
AGCCGCAGAATTTTTAACCGCTACCACTGGACAAACTGTTACTACTAAAAAGTTAGTTGCACAACTTGAAGCTAAATTTCCTGGGAAAACATTTAATGAAAGTTCTGAAGTACCAGAAGAATTTGTAGAGCAGATTGAAAAGGTAGTAGAAGCAAAGAAACAACAGGATCAACCAGTTGGGAATATTTCAAAAGCAGATCCTAAAAACTTAACTGAAGCGATCGCTGATGTTAGGAATCATCAAGATTTAGTTACTCAGGCTATTTATGAGGCACTGAACGATCAAGAAACTATTCTGATGATTCAAAGAGGTTTCAATGACGGTTTAAAACTCATTAACACCTATGAAATAGCTAAGAATCAAGTAGTGAACAAATGGGCTGAAAATCAGGTAAATAAACTGGATGATGAATCACAGAAATTAGCTTCTGAATTAGAAAGCTTGATGATTGAAAGGGCATCTAAGGAGCAAGCAAGCCTGGGAAAGTTCACAGTTTTGAACCAGCAAGCAAAAGGAAGATTGAAGAATACCCAATCATTCCTCAACAGCATTATGGAAGTAATTTAAATGTGAAAAAGTTTTTACGCCGAAACAAAGTAAATATTATTTTTGGGATTGGATTTTTAGGTTGCTTGTTTGTCTCCCAAGATGCAATTAAAGCTAATATCCAATCTGCAAACTTAGTAAGAGAGAAAGTACAGTTTAATGTCAGTCAGGAGAATTTATTAAGGGCATCTCAGCAACATTCAGAGGCAGAGGCAGAGATCGCAGAACAAAGATACTCAAATGGATGCTATTTAGTTGAGGGTGACTTGATTCAGGGTGAACCAGTCTACAACCAAAAAACTAAAAAAGCACTGGTGAGAGGGACTATAGTATGCGATCGCAAAGGTAATACAGGGAAGCTTGTACCAAGAGATTTTGATCGAGATGGAAGATTAAATGCAGTAGTAGGTGAACCTGCTTTTACTGGTAATCCTCCATCATTTGATAAGAAAAATACAGATCAAAACACCCAAATAGTCAGATACACCAGATAAAAAAATAGTCCTTTGAGTTAGTCAAAGGACTATTGGCACAATCAATCAGAACCTTGAAAAATGAATACAGCAACGAATAAAAAACAGAAATCTTTTTCATCTTCTACCCTTGTGAATGCTCTTTATTGGGTAGTTGCAGCACTGGTACTATTTTTTATGTACCTAAATATCCAGCCTTATGCAGTTGGAGTTAGATTAATTACTGGAAATGGGATCAATCATTCTTTCATTATAAATTTAATTCTGGATATTCCGATCATTGGTGGTTTACTTGGTTTATTCATTTATGGATTTAATTGGATAGTAGGTTTTTTATTGTGGGCCGCGATTCAAACTATTCAATTATTTCCCATAGTTTTGAGACGCGATCGCAGATTTATGCAATCAGTAATATCGGAGTGCGATTCCCATAGTAAGTACCAAATTAAGGAGAATGATGATCCAGCTTTAAAAGCACTAAAGAGATGGTACAACAAATTCCCAGCTTTAACTATTTCTAGATCCCGTACTGCTGCTTTATTTGCTTATGTGGTAGATTTTTCAATCTGCATGATGGTTTACCCTCCAGTTCAGGGTGGGTTTGATGATTTAATGTTTGTGGTGATTACAGGGCAAGTTAGCAGGATTGATTGGGGAAATGTAATTAAGCTTTTACTCACTATTTTTATAGTTGAGTTATGTGTGAAGTTTTTATTTTGGCTTGCCCAGATAAAATACTATTTCAAAATGTCGCAGAGATAAATTAACTAACCCACCCCCCATTTAAATAATTAGTTGGGGGTGGGTGATTTTATTAAATTAATTAAAGGTGTTTAAAATGACTAATTTTGATGATTTAAGCATTAATGAATGGGAAACGATCGCGTCAGAACAAATAGATAATGATGGGATTCAGTTTATTGTGATTGGTGGTGCTGTGTTTAGTTTTGGTGTTGCGGCTGTAACTGCATTCCCTCCTGCTGGTTTTTTAACCGCAGGGTGGATATTGTATCAATGTTTGAAAAAAATACAAAACACTAATCGAAATGATGAAGCAATAAAGCAAGGATATATTGCCCATACATTAAAAGGTGATCATTTTGAACAATATAAAAACCAATTTGGGGAACAGCAAACCGCTTTAGAAATTGATAAAGCACTTAAGCGCGGGTTTTGCGCTACTAATGATGCAGAAGATTTTATAGAGGAATTTAACCAATACCCAATCACCAATCACCAATACCCAATAACCAATACTCAGTTAAGCGATCGCCCCAAACATGATAAATATAAAGCTTTCCGTGATGTAGGATTAGAGATTATCAAGCAGGCCGGCAAACCTGGTAAGAGTAAGGCACTTGTCGCACCCTCAAGAACAGGAAAAACCACAGTACTTTACTTTATGCTCGATCAGGCTTTTCAATTACACTCTGATTTAGAGGTTTTTGTCTGGCAGGGAAAAGGCATTGAACCAATACACCCAAACATACCTAGAAAAAACCATTATAGCGGTTATCAGTCCAGTTAAGTACACTTAGGAGAAAGCAATTCTACTGATA
>NZ_CAWUDO010000099.1:0-26730 GCF_963920935.1 Nostoc sp. CCY 9925
TAGCAGAGGCAATCATCTTGCCGTCTGGGCTAAAAGCCACACTATTCACTTTATCCTTATGCCCAATAAAGGTGTGAATTAACCTACCATCTGTGCGCCATAATTTTACAGTCTTGTCCCAATTAGCAGAGGCAATCATCTTGCCGTCTGGGCTAAAAGCCACACTATTCACTTTATCCTTATGCCCAATAAAGGTGTGAATTAACCTACCATCTGTGCGCCATAATTTTATAGTCTTGTCCCAACTAGCGGAGGCAATCATCTTTCCATCCGGGCTAAAAGCTACTCTACTAACTTTACCCTTATGCTTAGTGAAATTGTAAACTAGGCTACCATCTGTGCGCCATAATTTTACAGTTTTGTCCCAACTAGCAGAGGCAATCATCTTGCCGTCTGGGCTAAAAGCCACACTATTCACTTTATCCTTATGCCCAATAAAGGTGTGAATTAACCTACCATCTGTGCGCCATAATTTTACAGTCTTGTCCCAACTAGCGGAGGCAATCATCTTGCCATCTGGGCTAAAAGCCACACTATTAACTTCACTTTCATGAGCTATGAGACGGTTTTGCTCTGTTATCTTACCAACTATGTATCGCAAGTTCGCTAAAATCGGTATCTTAGTTACTGGATGTACTTTTAGTAACTGTTCGACTTTATGCAGCTGCTTTCCAGCCTTCACATTAGCAATGAGTGCATCTAGTTGAGAATCCGAACTTAAAGATTGTGCAGCAATTATATTCTTGTTTTGCATTTGAGCAATATTGAACTGCTGTTGGGCTTCTCTCCACTTTCCAACAGCAAAAATTGCCGTTATCGTCACGAAAAGTGTTGAAGCCAGCGCTACTAAAGTTCTAGTTTGAGCAGCTTGGCGGGCTTTTCTTTCCTGTTGTAGTTCTCGCTGTCGGCGTTCTTCCTCTTGTTGAGTCTGGTAATTATGTTCAGCTTGGCTAACTACAATTAAATCCTGTGCCAAACTACTGAGAGGAAACCTGTTAGCATAAGTTTTCAAAAAATCTTCTGCCTGCGCTAATTTTAACCCCCGCAGTAAATAATCCTTGTTTTTGCCATTATCTAACCACTCTTGGGCTTCTGTCTCAATTTTGCGCTTAAAATGAATTGCTTCTCGGTTTTCACTCACCCAAGAACGCAGCCTCGGCCAATGGCGAATCAATGCTTCATGAGCTACATCCACCACTGTTACTGTGTTTTCACTTTCTCCCCGTGCTTGTAGTTCCGATGTCACTACTAATCTGGCATCTGTCAACTTCATTAGCACTTGCTCTACTACTTCTGCTGATTGTTGAGCATTGACTAAATCGGCTTTCAACACCTGTCTGCAAGTGTCTTCTGTTCCCTCTCCTAACTGCGTTAACTCTATAAATATCCGTTTGGCAACTAGTTGTTCTGTTTTCGCTTCCAGAGCCTCATAAATTTCATCCGCTCGTTTTTGCAGTGTGCCTTTGACTCCACCAAGCCGAGTGTATTCTGCTAAGGTTAAGCGATTAACCTCGCGCTTATGCCACAATTCAGTTAAGGTATATTGCAACAGAGGTAGACTACTGCGGCCTGCTACATCTGCCAGCATTTGTTCTACCAGTTCCCGTTGGAGTTCCAAGCCAACTCTATAGGCAGGTTTAGTAATGGCTTCTGTCAATTCTTGTTTATTCATTGGGGTGACAGTGACTAGATTTTCTTGAATTTTGTGTGCTAGTCCTGCATATTCTTGTTCAGCACATTTACCAAAAAAATCTGCCCGCATCGTCATTACTACAGTCAATTGTGGATTATTCAATGCTCCCAATACGCACTCAAAAAACTTTTGTCGTTCCTGTTTATCCCGACAGAGAGTAAAAACTTCTTCAAATTGATCAATAACAAGAATTAGGCGATGAGAAACAAGGGTTTGTAAAGGAACAGTTTGGAATGTGGTTTCGACTAATGCGGTTAATCCTGTTGCACCTTGGTTAATTAATTGGGTGGCTATTTCTAGCTGAGATTGAGTATTATTAGTCTGGATGCCAGCCTCCTGAATTTGTCGGAAATTTATATTATTTATAAAAACTCTGGCTAAGTTATTCAGGGGATGCTCTCCGGGACGAAAAATTTTATCCACCCATTCTTCGCTCCCCCCTAATCTTTGCCCCATCTTCAATTGATGCAGTAAACCCGCCTTCACCAGGCTAGACTTCCCACTTCCAGAAGCCCCCACCACCGCCACAAAATTTGATTGTCTTACTTTGTTTAAAAGTATGTCAGTTAAAGTAGTGCGCCCGTAGAAATATTTGGGGTCTTCATCATTAAAATCAAAAGCCGCTAATCCCTTATGCGGGTAAACGCTGAACATGGAAATTGCCGTAATTTTCCAGAATTTTGGCTATGGCTTCTGCATCAGTTGCTGCTGCTTTGAGATGTGGCGGGCGATCGCTTGGTGTTTCCATTAAGGTAGGGTAGCGATTAATGCCAATCACTAGCGATTCTCTTTTCATAATCGCTAATCAATATTAATTAGTAAACTAGAGATATAACCTAACAGCTAAAAGTTTGACTGGAAGTATGTGAGCCTACTTCTATCCTTACACCTTCATGACTACCAAAAATTTGAGAAATTTTCCAATGATTACCCTAAATATTAACAATACTTTATTATCGCTGTTGGTGGCATTAAGGGATTCAGCAACACCTCTGAGTGATACAGAAAAATCTGACTTATCTTTTGCTGCGGAACAGCTTGCTGCTAATCCAAAAGCTTGGGAGAGACTGATTGAACCACGTTTATTAGGAATGATTCAAGCTAACGAAGCTTTGAACCAAAGATTTCAATTTTTTAAATTTCAATTAGAAAATTTAGGTGATAAAATTCCTCAAAATTTACTACCCACAGAGATTGAATTAGAACAAGTTGCACCCACTTCCAAAACTCAGCTAATAGCTCGTGCACCTCTACAAGTTAGTTCCTCAGACTTAAAAAGTAGTGAAATCACCAATATGGCTATTAGAGTGATGTCAACTCCTAATCCTTCGGAAACTACTAAAAAATTAAGCTGTTTTGAACAAATTCAGGAATTTTTAAACCAACATATTAGCGGTAAATAAGATCTATAGCTAATTATCTACTTTTGTGTTCTTGACCACAGTTGAATCTCTTTTTTAATACAAAACTAATTGTTTGTGATTTACTGACTAAATCAAAAATCTCAATAACTTACGGAATGACCAAAATTATAAATCCTACGATTGACCTGTTCCTCTATGACTTGAAGTATAGCTTAGGCGATACTCAAAAAGAAATTGAGCAAAATCAACAGTTTTTTTACAATAAATTTTCTGACCATGTTGATTCATTATTATTTGTAGAAAACCAACATGATTCAGAAAGTGAGTATGTTCATCTGTTGAAGAATATATCTGCACAGTTCAAATCTCAAAATCAGCAATATGAAGGTTATTTTTATCCTGTACTACTTGATGATAGTTATGGATTACTTATAGACTGTGCTTTAAATAATAAAGTTGATGTTCAACCAGCTAATTGCTTTGCATATATTAAAGCTGAAATTGAGCAAATATTAAAGGGTCAAACAGGTAATATTGGCGCAACTTGGATGCTTTCTGGATGGCTACCCCCAGATCACACCAAGAGCCATGAAGAAATTGCTCAAGCTTGCTATGAGTCTTTTATACTTGGTTTAGATTGGGAAGAAGATTTAGAAGGACAAGGGCATTTTCTGGAAGCAAATATTTTTGAGTTGATTCAAGATCATCAACACTTTATTATCATCATATATCCTGACGAAAATACCTTAAATTTATCTGGAAAATTTTATGCTGATTGGATGCGATTATTTTACTATCGCCACAAGATACTTTGGGCTTATGCTCAAAGTCGTCAGGTAAAATTTTCTCTGCAAACTTATTTCCTTACAATTAAAGCTGGCAATGATTATATTGAGCAAGCCATAAATAAAGACAATGAGTTAAATACTTTACATGAAATGTTAGTAAATATCCAAAATACACTCAATAGTTATACAAAACAATTAACTCTTTTTGATTTACAAATTGCTACAATTGATATTAATTTGAGTAACTATGAAAAACGTTTAGGGAGAATCAAACAGAAAACTACCCGTATTCAAGCAAATTCAGCAACAGATTTAAGATTTTTTACAAATTTTAGTAGATTAGTGAAGGATAAATATCGCTTACAGATAACTAAAGACTCAGAAACTTCAGAGCGATTTTTAAAATTACAATCAGATACTATTAACGCTGTTCGTAGTCGAGTGGAAGTAGAAAAAGCCGAACGAGATCGCTACTTTCAAAATTTCGTTACTCTCCTAGCGGGAGGATGGGCTTTTGGCTCGTTTGTTGCAGTACTACCAGGATTAGCCGAAAAGAACGATAACCCCGTTAGGTCTATCTTGATCAAGTTATCCAACTTGAAACTGGATACGCCACCACCAACAACTACACAAGAACCCTGGTGGTTAATGCCAGCTACTAAAGGGATATATACTCTAGGCGGATTTATTATTGCTATTTTACTGTTGTTAATTTGGAGGCGTTTTTGGAGAAGATACCGTTTACCTACGATGCCTAATAGAAGGACGACATAATAATGAGTAAATGCTCTTGGCTCTCTAAATTACTGAATGACGAAATCTTCCTGAAGATCGCTCAACTCCAAGACTCAGATGAGAAGTTCTTCTCAAGATTATCAATCTCAAGAGTGGTAGGAGGATTGCTTTAGCGTATTGAGCTAATCATCTCTTTTTCTTCTATTCCACTTAATTTAAAATTTTGTGGAATAGACGATTGAAACTTTTGTCTTTACGTGGCTGTAGAAGCATTCTACAAGTTTTATTAAATCGTTGCCCGCGATCGCCAGCATTTGCTCCTGTAATTCACGTGCACGCGCCGGATCAAGTTGTCCGCGAAACAGTGATTTAATTTCAGCAGGTTGAGTACAATCAAAACATGGATACTCCAATCATTGTGGCCCTCTTCGGACTCGGCGGTTCGGTTATCGCAGTCGCCGGTTCAATCGCAGTCGCCTTTCTAAACCACCATTTGCAGACCAGAGTCAAAGGGCAAGAAGACAGGATTGCAAAGCTCTACGCGCTCTCTATGTCTGAGGATGCGTTTTATCAACTGAAGAAACTCGCCACTGGTGCATTTGGAGCTTTTTGGATTGATCCAGAGTTGAGGGTCGGTTTAGCAACGGAACTCAACTATTTCAAAATCCTCGGCTACATCAAATTCGATCAAAATCCAAGAGTCGTAGACATCCGCGATCTTCCTAAAGGCGATCATCCTAATGATGATCTTTCTAATTACATCAGCGTCACACCACAAGGTCGCGCATTCATTGCCCTCCGAGAGCAAGCTGTTAGGGACACCTAAGGGCAGTGGCAAGTGTCCTAATATAGCCGCCTATTACGGACTGTTATCAGCAAATACATTCTGGAACGACTCGTGGTTTATGACTTGCTTGAGCCGGATACGTTGTAAGTCTGCACGTCCGGTTCTGAGGGGGCGGGATTATAGCGATATAGTCCTGCTACCTGGCGACGGTGATGCTATAACCTGTGACCTGTCATTTACCTTTTTTCACCGTATAAAGAACAATACCCAACTCAAAACAAGGATGATAACCTCTATGCTCTGGTTCATAAGTAAATAACTTGTGAGCAGGGCCAACATTGAGTTTACTTAATTGCCTACTTAACCTGTGAATTGCCACTTTGAGAGGAGAATTTTTACTCGCTCCTCCCTCAATTTGAACTCCAAATCGTATGTTTAATCTACTATGCGTATCGTAACCATAAGCATAATCTTGAACAGCTAAAGCATCATGTTCCGGAATATAGTTTGCTAGTGTTTTTGATTTCCGTGGTGAACAATGATAATTTTCTTCACGAATAATTACCCCATTCTGTTGTTCAGTTTGTTTCGCCAAAAAAGCTAATATTTGGAAAGCTTTTGATTCAGCTTTAATCCCAAAAAGAGGGTCAAGTTTTTTTGAGCCAGGCATTTCTAATAATACTGATTTTTCCTTAGCTTTTTGCCAAAAGGCATCGAGTATTTGGTGTTTATGTCCACCTATCTTTAATAAAGGAGCTATCGGCAAATATTGTTTCCTATGCATATTCATCTGCTCTGCCATCGCCTGATGTTCATCATTGGTAAACCCTAAACCAATTAACACTCTAGGTGTGACGACAGAGGCTTTAACAGAAAAATTAGGCTGTTTAAGTAAGTCTATTAACCAATTATAAGCACTATCAGGATCTTCTTGGATATCTGATTTGTGAATGATATCAATAACTCCTTTTTGCCTCCGCAATTTTGCTGTTTCTCTTCTAAATAATTGATTATCACCATCGCTTAAAAACACAGGGGCTGCTGTCACTACAATAATTTGCATATCCGTGCGTTGGGCATAGATTTCTCTAATCACACCACTTCCTTGCCACCTCTGGAGTTCTCGTTGCTCCTCGGCAATAGGAATAGGTGTGACATAGAGAATTTCATCAATCAGCGCAAACTTAACAGATGGATTTGTCTTAGCTATCTTGATAGCTTCTTTGGCATCTTGAGTAGAGTGACAGATAAAACCAGCTTGTTCTAATCGCCGTTCATGTCGAGCTAACCAAAGTTCATCATCATCTAATAATAAAATACTAATATCAATCACAACCTCACCTTTTTAGCGTGAAGAAATAAATTTTTCCCCAGTAGATTGTAGCAGGTTTATTAAGTGATTAAAAGCTTCTTCTAATCTACAGATTGCCTCATATCTTCGTTCATAATCCTGAATAATAATATCCTTTAATGCTGTTTGAAAGTGCTGTTGTAATTGTTGCCGCTCATCACCAATTTTTACTACTGTATGACAAGCTACCCTAGCATCTGCGCCCCATTGCTCGATGGCTTTTTCTATCTCTTTGATTTTCTGCTTATCTTCATTAGGTAAATTTTTGATATATTTAATATTTTCCATACATGATGTTATTTGGTTATTCCTGTTATTTTCCATCACCTGTAATTCTTTCTGCAATAATTTAAAGTTTTCTGGCTCTAGGGGTACTAACTCCCCTAGCTGATTTAGCAAATTATTCAGCACCAAAGAACTACCATAACAGTCATGAGAACCATGTCCAAAGCGCAGAATTCTATACTGTTGTTTTAAAATTGAAAACGGAGTAGAGGACAACACTAAAACAGCACCACTAAAGTTTCTTAACCTAAGCATTGGTAAGTATTTTAATTGATCCTCTGTCATAATAACAACAGATTTTTTAAAATCTTTCCAGTTATATTGATGTTCATTTTCATCAATAAATAACATGGAAATATTCATCAATGTAGATATCACAACAGCCGTAGTGATACTTGTCAAACTGCCTTTAAAAGCCAAGATAGAATTAAATTGCTGTTTGATTTTATCGAAATTTACGTCAGTAGATTGTAAGCCAAAGTAATAATTAAGAGCTGGAGCCGCAGCTTCCACTAGATGTAGAGGAATTTGCTTTTGGGAATTTATCGATGAAGTAATATGATGAATTAAGTTGGCAACATCTTGTTTATCATTACCGTTGCTTCCGCTGATCTGCCACTCACTATCTAATAAACTCATCAGATAATCAGTTTGTGTTGGATTATCTTCTGACAGCCCCAACCCTTTGAGCCACCATGATGAATAACTTACTTCTTGTTGCTGAGAATATACTTCTATATAAGTCTGAGAAAGTAATGACAGAGCAGGTAGTAATTCTAAAGTTTTACAGCAAATTAGAGGTAAACTTGAGCATTGTCCACTGACATAATCAGCTATTTCTGCAATATCCTTTGGTTTAATAGCAAAATTAGGTGCTGTTTGCCGTAATATCGGCAGAATACCTTCTTTAACTTCAGGAGTACCGGGAGTATTAAATTCAAAAATATATTGAGAATTTACTTGACAACTACGCCACAGAAGTTCATCGCCAGAATGAAAAAAGATAGCATTCACAAATGTAGGTAATTTGTTTTTTAGAATAATTATCCCTTCGGTATCACTATGGCTAAATTTTCTATAATCACTATTAGATGCAATGATATATACTTCAGAAAAATTAGTTAATAAAGCTTTTGCCCAAAGAGAATTTCTAGTATCTCTGCAAATTACATAAGCAATTAAGGGAAGTTGGCTTAATGGCGTATTCATAATTTATTTATTTATTTATTAATTGTAGTTTAAGTTTACTTAATGGAAGCAATGACTAGTGTATCCGCTTCCATGTATACAACCCCTGGGCCCATAAATCCACTCTCACTAATTGCCATTTGACACCACAAATTTAAGATAGTAGTTCTAGTATTTTTCGCACCTATAGCCATATTAATTGTTGGCTCTTTAAATGTTGTGTTAATAATTTGTGCTAGACTATTTGGACTATCTAGCGGTGGATTTTGAGCATTCCAATTAAGTTGTATTTTGAGGATTCTACCTGCTTCATAAAAACATACACTGCGTACTAAAGATTTTCCGGAAGAGCTTCCTTGATTTTTATTACGTAGGGTGAATAGACAAGTAAATAAATCATAGAGGGCAATGGCAGAATTGCGTGCAGTTTCTTGATCCTGTAAAGGAAAAATTGGACTATTAGCATGAGAACATACTATCCAAACTTCAGGATCATCCATGAAAATATTGGCATTACCGTAAATTTTTTGATGAGCCATCAATGCTACAATATAAGCCGAACCCACAGAAAGATTACGCTTTGCGCTATTCTTAGTTTGACCACAAAAAAAAGCACCAGTCAAACATTTTAGTGACTCATGAAGATTATGGGCTGATACCTCATTTTCCCACCAAGTATGAGGGATATTGATTTGTAAGGCATTGGCAATTTTTCTTTTATATTCCTTAGCTTGATAAACACTAGTATCGTCTTTTCGCTCAAATAAGAATTTTCTCACTTCGGCAAAGTTATGCTTTACTAGGATTGTTGGCTCATCGCTGAAAAACCATCTATCAGAGTAACGCCAGAGTCGGCATAGAGGATGTTCATCAATATCTAACCAAGCTAAAAAAGCTTCAGGTAGTTGCTTATAATCCTGCTTATGCTCCTGAATTAATGTTTTTTGAAAACGTTCTAAATTATAAGGGTTGGGTAAATCTTCCCCAACACCACCGACACTTAAATGAGCAATTTTTTCTGCTATTAGAGGCTGATATTCTTGCCAATAATCAACAAATCGCAGACCATGTGCTTCACTTTGCATAGTTTGCTGACCATGATAATAATCTACTAGTAGGTACAGCTTACAATTTTGATATTGGAGTTTAGTTACCCAATCTTTAATGGTGTCAACAATTAATTTAATATCCTGAATTGCAGGTGATTGAGGTAAGTCGAAGAAACCAATTGCTAAGATATCATCAAAATGGCTCAGTTTATCAAAAACTACTTTTAAACCATAGCCATGTGCATTGGGTGGAGAGTCATATTCAACCAATTTAAAACTGTCATCAACAACAATGACTATTTTTTGTCCTTGGTCTTGATTCCAGACATATCCTAACCATTGGTCATCCTGATTTAAATATTTTGTTAGTAGTTCCATAAAAGTCACGTTTTTTTAATAACTGTATACCATAAGTCAGCTTCTATTTTTGGTATGTAAATATGTAAAATACCTTTCATCCGATTATTTAAAGATTCATAAAATGTCAGATCTCTTGGTTCATCAATTTGCAATAGTTTGAGTTGTTTGCTATTTTTAATCGTTACTTTATCTCTCTCCAATTGTATCAGTAAATATGGTCCTGATTGACCAGCACATTTAGCACGGAAGGCATGATATGCTGCTTGCCAAAAACAATGATGAAAACAAATAGCAAAACCTCTCCATCGTAACCAATCTAGACATTCTTCATCTGGCCATTTAATAACTGCTTCTAAAGAACTTTCAAATACCTGATGACTAAATACAGAAACTGGTTCAAAACTTGCAGAAATTTCTAAGGCTTTATCAACTGTTTTCCTATCAATTATTTGAGTTTCAAGATCGCTGGTTTCTTCTAAAGTGCGAGTGTATGTTGCACGTCGTAAAGCATGGCGTAGACTGATATTAATTAATTCATAAAAAACCTGTTTATCAGGTAAAACCTCCCATTCAGGAAAATCATGTTCTGGCTCTTCAGAAATATTTTTAGATGCTTTGAGGTCAAAGTTACCCCAAACATCTATTAAAGATTTTAATTGCCAAAGAGATGATTTCGTTCCCGGTTTCAGCAATGCTTTTGCAGGATCATCCCAAACTTCAGCTACCAAACCTGCGGCTTGATGTGCGATTTGTTTAGATTGTTCTTCTCTACCCCGCATTTGAATTTTCTCAGCTTCTTTTTTCCTTAAAAGTAGCTCTTCATATAAACCAGGAATTTCAATACCTACTATCTTTTTCTGCCCATCTAATTCTTCTCTAATTAACTTTCTATGTTTTTTTGTTAACCATGTAGGCCCATAAATATCAATACCATGATCGGAATAAGCTAACATAGTATTAGTCGATGATGTATTGGTTTTTTCTCCAGTTTTAGCAACATTAAAGTTTACAAAATAATCTTTGACTGTTTCCAGGAATAAATCTGTTGGGCTTAAGTTATTTTTTAAGTTTTTCTCTATTTTTGATAAGGCATCAAATTTCAAAGAAAATTTCAATGTTTCGGAGACTGTTTGAATAACATTATAAAGTTTGAAATACTTTTCTCTTTGAAAAATTTCTGGTTTCTCTGGAGATTTTGCATTCCATTTGGCAAATAAATATGCCATACCAACAAACCAGTAGTTATCAATAATTAATGGGAAATGAATCAGATAATTATCTAAATCATCTGGATGCTCATTGGTATATGTAGTTTTATGAATTAAAGACCTCTCTACACAAGCAAACCAGGATTGAGAATCCTCATTATATAATTTTCTTGTCCAAATCTTGCCACTGCTAAGTCTGCTTTTTTCGATTTCTGTTAAATGTGATAATCCTAGATTATCAGCCATTGTTAATAACATATCTTTAGTGTTGGGTTGGTTTTGACAAATAAACAACCCGTCAATCATTTTTTGAAACTTCTGTGCATCTGCTTCATAACTACCTAAAGGCAATAGATTACCTAGCTTCCAGGCTTCATAAATTATAGCACTAGCGCCAAGATTAGTAGGAATAAATTCTATTTCGTATCGCTTAATTAATTTTGTAATTATCTCTTTTATTTCAGTTAATTCATCTTCTCTGAGAATTGCACCTGGCTCTATTTTTTTGATTCTATCGTGATAAATTTTATCTAAACGCCGCATTGTTGCAGCCATATTGGATACACCAAACTCCTCAGTTTCTTGGGTTTCCCATCTAACTGATTGCCAATCTAAATGCCTAAATTCAGCATTAGCATATAATCTCTTGACATCATCTAATAATGATTCTGGTTGAAAAGTGTTGAATAATTGGTCAGAAACATGAGGATCAAACCTTCTTCTGATCGCTGTTTTTCCTTGCTCCTCATATTGATAATTAAATAAAACTTCAAAAATCAAAAAATTAGGGCGATAATTATTAATGCTGTCGCTTAACTGCACATATTTTGCCGCTTCAACATCGGTCATAGAGAAAACTGCTAAAGCTTCTTGAATCCTTTCAACATAACTAACAAAATATGAGTTAGAAGTCATAAAGTATTTAGCCAATTATTTCAGCATACTCCTAGATAAAATTTTAATGGGTATATTTTTTTTTTGCTCACAATTAAAAATTTGTGATTGTTATTTATGAAAATTCATGGACAATACAGGGAGTAAGATGGTCAGAAATGTTGAATGCGTTTAAGTTATGAATAATTAAGAAAGATTGAGATATTTTGCTTTGTCTGAGATATTTTCGTATTTATACTCTTCCCAAATACAGTTAGGATCTTTGACGTTGTAATCGTCGTATACTGCTTTAGCTAAAAGAGAATCTCCACCTAAACAATGAGTGAAACAAGCTTTATTTCGGCAGTTCGATTGCTGATAACTCATAATCGCACGATAAAAAGGTGAGTCGATAGCTAAAGCTTTATGGTAAATGTTTTGAATATCTTCTAACTGAATATTGCTGACTGCTAGTTGAGTATAATCTCTTTGGGTTAGAGGTTCACATCCTCCAATTACATAACCATCGGATGAAATCCTTAAGGTGTGTCGCCAGTATTCGGGAATTAGTTCTGGTCGTAGTGTGATAGTTATGGAGCCATTAATGCAAATGTTTTGATATAAATGTCCATATTGATCTTGACGAATGTTTTCGGGAATTAGCCAACCTCTGTCTATTAATGCTGGAATAAAAGCGGCACAATAAGCGCATATTTCCATTAAAATTGTTACTGGTTGTGAAACTCTTAGTGGTTTAAGAGACTGAGATAGACTGTCTAAAAATTCTACTATATCCTTTGCTTGTAGCTGATACTTTTGCATTTTCACAGCCATCAAAGGGCCAATATCAAACCATTGAATTTTCTCTTCAATAATAAGTTTATGAATTAGTCTAATAACTGAACTATCATTGAATCGGTGGAGTGTAATAGCTACAATTACTCTTTGAGCTAACTGTCGATTTAAAGCAATTCTTAAGTTATTTAATACCACATCAAATTTACCTTTCCCCCTAATGGCGTCATGTTCTTGACGTAAGCCGTCTAAAGAAATATCTAAATAATCAAGTTTAATTGTCTCTAAACTATCAGCATATTTATCAATTGTTAAACCATTGGTTACTCCTCCCATTTTGATTTGAGGATACTTGATGCGAAGTTTAGCTATATGTTTAAAAAGAGGTATGGAACGATTGGGTGTCAAAGCATCTCTATCTGTAACTGCAATTAATCTTGTCCCCATTTCCTCAATCATTGTTGTGACTGTGTTGAGTAAAATTGGCATCGGTGTTAATTCAGTAATCATCGCACCATTTTTATAACCCAAAAAGCAATGTTTGCATTCTAATCCACAAGTATTACCTATACCGAGTTCTAACTGGATGGGACAGGATTTTTTGACTAAATTTTGATAGAGTTGATTACTGCTGACTTGTTTTTGACCTACTAATAACCATTGTTTGATTACATCGATATCATAACCAATGGGGTCATTATAATTTGCATATACTCCTCCTTTACTAGCTGCAAGCGACATAGAAAATCAACCTCCTCATTCACCTCCGTAAATCGAGTTAATTTTCTCTGAAAGAATTAATTATTAAAATTAATCTTTGTAGAACTGATAAGTAGCGCTCGCAATTCCATAGCCAGATGATTGCATAGTCGTTCACTATCTCTCAAACCTCTGATTTACGACGGAAATTTATATATTGGGAACAATTAAACAAAGGTTACAAAAAATAAATTTTTAAAATTTGCTGCTCTAAGCCTTACAGCACAAAGGCTGTAAGCAATAGCTCATCAAAATTTTTGTAACTCGGTTACAAGCAAGGGCTAGTGAACTTTTCCTGAATCCCAGATTCTGTCAATATTTAGCCGCTTTCTGGTAAATGTCAGAAATTTTATTTAGATTCTCATAGTTGTAACTGCGATTTGGCTCATGGTGATAGCGTAGTAACGCTGTTCCACACCCTACCACCATTAGACAGTGTTGTTAGGAGAGTAATTTCACCCTTGAGGGATTACACCAATGATGAAGACTTATGAAGGATTTTGCCACCCCTCATAAACTGCGATCGCAATATCTACAGCCGGATGACTGCAAAGTTGCTTCAAAGTTTCCTTACCACCAGATTGCAGGGCTGAAATAATTTTAGATTTCAGTGCTGGTTTCTGCTCAGCCTTTTTCTTGAATTCATCAGCAAACATCTGTTTTTGAGATTCAGTAGTTGTTGGATATGTTTGGGAAAGTTCATTTAGAATCGCCTTAATTTCCTGACATGCGCTGACTAAGTTTTGCTTGGGTGGGTAATTGTGTTGAGCCCCGATTTGATTTCCTTGCACTGGACTATCAACGTTCACAAGACCATTATTATTGCTTATAAGAAAATTCCTGATAGGCATGATTTTTTTCAAATCTATGTTAAAGTTGAACAAAACTAAACTCACCTTAATTCGCAAGGTTTTAACTGGTTGAAAAACCTTCCTTAATGGGCATCACCGTGCCAAAACGGGAAAATTGTACGCTAAGGCTGAAACCTATATTGCATAAGCATTTCAGCGATACTTATTTTCCTTAACTCGTAAAGGGCGCAACTTGTCCAAACTAGTCGCCTGCTTCAAATTCCACACATAATCGCCAGTGAGATTGATATGCTCCCACTCCAACGGCGACAAATGTTGCAAATATTCTTCAGAAATATCCATTCCCTGTTGTTTCAAATAATCCACAGCTTTTTCTAAGTACACGGTATTCCAAAGAACAATAGCAGCAATCACTAAATTCAGCCCACTAGCCCGATAAAACTGATCTTCGTAAGAGCGATCGCGTACTTCCCCCAGACGATTAAAAAACACCGCTCTTTTCAGGGTATGTTTCGCCTCACCCTTGTTTAGTCCCGCCGTCGCCCGTCGCCGCAATTCTGGACTCTGCAACCATTCCAAAGTAAACAAAGTCCGCTCAATCCTCCCTAACTCCCGCAAAGCTAAAGCTAAACGATTCTGGCGAGGATAGGAAGCTAATTTCCTCAACATCAAAGAAGCTGTCACCGTCCCCGTCCGAATTGAACTAGCAAGGCGGAGAATCTCATCCCAAGACTCTTGAATCAATTTCACATTAATCTTGTCACCTAACAAGGGTGCCAAAACCGAATCAGCAGGAGTAGGTTCAAAAGTATACAATTTTTTATCAGGTAAATCTCGCATTCGAGGTGCAAATCTAAACCCTAATAAATGGCACATCGCAAACACATGCTCAGTGTAGCCGCTTGTATCCGTATAATGCTCTTGAATCTGTAAATCACTCTCGTGATACAACAAACCATCCAAAACGTGAGTTGCATCTCTAATCGTGGCGTTAATTACCTTAACGTGAAACGGAACATACTGGTCGGAAATATGCGTGTAAAAAATTACGCTTCTATCTTTACCATACTTGGCATTAATCTCTTCATTAAAACTGCGATGTCCGCCTGTTTTAAACCGTTGACCATCAGAAGAAGATGTTGTCCCATCACCCCAATAAGCAGCAAATGGAACTTGTGTGTGGAAATTTACCACCTCTGCTAAAGCCTTGGAATAAGTTTCATCCCGAATATACCAATCTGCCACCCATGCTAAACGCTCAAAGGACATCCCAATAGTTGCGTCAGCCATCCGCGTTAAACCTAAATTAATACCATCTGGGCGATGGTCAATAGAAATCATTGACAGACAAGTTTTAGTGGAATATCTCAATCATTTAACCGATGTTTCATATACTACACACCACCGTCATCAAGCTATAATCACGGCTTTATTCAACTTCGCTGTTGATATGGGATATCTCAAATCCAATCCAGTTGCAGGACTCGCAAGACGCAAACCCATTCGAGAGCAAGGAGAATACACTACAGATGACCTGGTGCGTTATCTTACTCTTACTCAGTTAAGTGTCCTGTATCAAATTATCAAAACAGATGTGCGAATGTCTGCGTTGGTGCGTTTGTTGCATACTAGTGGCGCTAGGATTGCTGAAGTACTGGCTCTAAATTTAGATTACATAGACCTCAAAGCCCGGAAATTTCAGGTTATTGGCAAAGGTAACAAGCAACGGTGGTGTTTTTACAGTGAAGTAGCTTCTTTTAGTCTAAATCACTACATTAAATATTATAGACATCCCAACCATACAGCACTATTTACAGCTCAACAGCCAAAAACTTTGGTTGTCTCCCGTCTGTCATACCGGATGGCTCATAAATCTTGGAAAAGCTTAATTGAGAACATTCCAGAACTTCAGGGGATTCGACTTCATGACCTCCGACATACTTTTGCTACAGAGCGAGTGGGATTAATGGGCATTGAAGAACTTAGGGCGCTCATGGGACATGAAAGCATTCAGACAACATTACGGTATCAGAAAGTCACGTCAGAGCGTGCCGAAGAAGTAGCACAATTAGCGTTTAAAAACTTACCAAATTTCTCAGAATAATTTCAGTAGATAACTTGATTATGTGGATATAAAAAACACTTTTTTTCCTAATTATTGCTAAGGGGCAGGGAATACATACTACACTCCTTCAATATACAAGCGTACAATTTTCCCGTTTTGGCACGGTGATGCCCAAGTCGCAAGTCGCAAGTAAGAATAAACAAAGATAAACAACATTCTGTGGCTTTAAGGAAGCGGCTCTCAAAGCCGCAAGTTTTGTGGTCGGTGTAGCACCCATTACAAAACTGTACCTCCGACTTCCAATTTCCGACCTCAACCATCACTGTAATCATAAGTTGAACAACACGCGTATGAAAGCATAAAGTGAGCAAGTTGCTCATCTTATGCTTTCAGTGACAACGACCATATAACGCCCCAACACAAAATAAGGTATCATTATCTTTTATCCGATATAAACTACGATTAAAATTAACGGTCTTTGACAGCGTTGATTTCGGACATCTGTTGTCGGTGTGGGTTCGCGCATAAAGTGAAATTTGAGCAACGCAGTTACAAGGGTTTGGGGCGACTAGATTCGCGCATAAAGTGAAAATCATTGTGGGGCAAGGATTTCAGTCAAATATTCAATTCGCACATAAAGTGAAATTTTGTAACTAATCACAAAAGTCAGCTTCACTTTATGTGAAATTGGGAACATTCAACAATTAGGAATACTGAACATCCCATAGGAAAGCAACTTGACTACCTTGGCACGAAAAATTACCAATACAGGGACGAAGAAAAACATTGGTAGATTCTTCAGCTTTAAGATGCACTCCCTGATTTGGTACGAATCTCTGAATGAAAGAAATTATATGTATCTTCTGGAAATTGATCCAGATGTCCTCTCCTACAGCACTCAACCCTTCAAAATTTCTTACATTTTAGATGACCAGGTAAGGCGGTATACTCCGGATTTTCTAGTGCAACGGCAATCAAAGCAACAAATTGTAGAAATTAAGCCAAGTTCCTGGCTTGACGATCAAAAAAATGTCAAAAGATTTCCAGTAATAGCTTCTACTTTGAAGTCTCTTGGTTGGGAATTTGTCATTATCACTGATGAAATGATGAGCAGACAGGGCGGCCGCATCATGTCAACAAGCAAAGTCTATTCTCAATAGAACTAAAATTAATGTCATTAACTCTTGCTTATTGCGAAAATTTTAGGCGATCGCTTTGGGGCTTAAAAAATAATCAAGCGCGAAATCCTGATTTTTTCGTTGGTTTTTAACCTTCGTTGTGATCAAGAGTAATTTAGATGCGTTTGCCCTGGATGAGCAGAGGCTCTCTCTTAAATAACGTTAAACTTCTCTATCGGTATGCCACAATTCCTTTAAAACTTCAAAACCTAATTATTTGTCATCAATATTTTCATTCAAAATCGCCAGTTCCTCTATCTACAGCTATCAACAATTTACAACCTCAAGGGATTAATAAAGCAATTTTATTAAAATTAATTTTTTTAGGATTTTTAACAACTGACTTAATGACTCAGCTAAAGAATAATAGTCTAATTTACTTATCTTCACAAGCCTACCTTGCAGGGAGTGGGGAAAATGACTAGAGTTAGATTCAAAGTAGGAATCCACTTATGGTTGCATAACCGTGAGTATATTATCCAAGACAGAATAGGCAACAAATTTAAACTACTTGAAGAATCCACAGAGCAAATTAATTGGCTAAGTGAAAAAGAATTAATTCAATACTTTTTCACGGGGCAATTAAATTTTCAAAAAATGGCTGATACTGAAACCGTCAATCACTATCAAGCAGTAGATTTTTCGGAAATTCCTGAATCTCTCAAAGCTGAAGCCCAACGAAAAGAAAAATATGTTCTCGCAGTTTTAGAACAGAAACTGTCAACATATACTTCATCTTCACTGGTTCCCATTATTCAGCAAGTTGCTCAAAAAATTGAAGATAAACATCCTCCTTCACATATTACACTTTATCGTTGGCTAAAAGATTATCTTCATAGTGGTGGTGATATTCGCTCATTAATTCCTAGACATCAAAAGAAAGGAAACTTTAACCCCAAAATAACCTCAGAAGTCGAGAAATTAATAAAAGAAGTTATTACCGAAGTATATCTAACTCCTGAATGTCCCAATATTGCCAGTATTTATGATGTCGTTATTTGTCGCATTCTCGCTGAAAATAATTTGAGAAAATCTCAACGAAAAACTGCTCTAAAGATTCCTCATCGCGCCACAATTTACCGTCAGATTCAACAATTAGACACAATTGAAAAAGCAGTTGGTCGTTATGGAAAGAGAACTGCCAGTTTAATGTATAACCCTGTTAAAGAAGGGCCGCGTCCCTCTCGTCCCTTAGAAAGAGTTGACATTGATCATACGCTTCTCCCTTTCTTTGTTGTTGATACAGACACAAGGATGCCAATTGGCACACCCTCTTTAACCACTGCTGTTGATAAATATTCAGGAGTTATTGTTGGCTACTACCTCAGCTTTGAGCCTTTCAGTTCGCTTTCTGTCATGCAGTGTCTACTCCATGCTATTCATCCAAAAGACTATGTAAAAAACAAATTTCCTTCAGTCAAAAAGGACTGGAACGTCTATGGAATAATGGAAATTCTTGTCGTTGATAATGGGAAAGAATTTTATAGCCAACACTTTCAAGATGCTTGTCAGCAATTAGGGATAAGTATTCAATATACGCCTCCTTATATGCCTTGGTATAAAAGTAGCGTAGAAAGGACATTTAGTAGTTATAATACCCAGCTATTGCAGGGACAGCCAGGGGCATTATTTCAGGAATTTACAACCCAATATGATTATGATCCCAAAAAGAATGCTGTGGTTTCTCTTGAAGCTCTGCAAGAGATGATTCACATCTTTATTGTAGACATTCATAATCAAAGTTCTCATTCTCAATTTTGTACACCTAGAGATGAAGTTTGGTCAAAAGGAATAACAGAATATCCACCTTCCTTACCAGTAAATCTTCAAGATTTAAGAGTATTGGTTGGAGCGGTAGAAAAGCGGGTTATTACTAGAAGAGGTGTAGAGCTTTATGGGCTTTATTATAACAGTTGTGAGTTGGCTCGACTCCGCTCAAATTACGAAGGAGAGGACATGAGAAGGAGGGGTGGCTTGCGACAAAGAGAGAAAGCCACTATTAAGTATGACCCCACAGATTTATCAAAAATCTATGTCCTTGCCCCAACCAACCATCAGTTTATCGTCGTACCTGCAATGAATCAGGAGTATACTCAAGGACTAACTCTTTGGCAACACAGAGTTATTAAAAACCTAGCAGCTATTGAGTCAAAAAGAGTTGATATTGTGGCCTTGGCTTTAGCTAAACAGAAGATTCAAGAAATTGTTGAGCGTGAATGGCAAAAATCTTCTAAAGGGAAAACTCGTAAATCGATGGCTAGATGGTTAGGAATTGGACGTGATGACTTAAAAGTAGATGAATTTACATTTAATAATGAAGACCAAAGTAGCCCGCGCCAAAATCTTAGTCTAATGGCTGATAAAGAATTAGCAAGCTTATTCAATAGGAGTAGTGAGATTACAGGAATTTCTGACTTAGGTAATCCTGATAATACCTTAATCAACTTATTAGATAATCAACAAATGGAACGGAATAAAGAAGAACAAAAATTACCAAATAATTCTAATTATAAAATATCAAATAATCCCAAAAATCAAATAAATGAAACATCAGTTATCTCTGGAGAATTAACTGATGTTTCTCCTCTGGAACAATCCGTTATTCCATCTGATGATTGGAAGCCCGATTTAACTGGCTGGGAAGTGAGCATTGGTCTACCAAAATAAGGAAATTTTCGAGAACAAAAGCTTAACAACTCTAATAAAAATGACTTTATCGGAAAAATTGCAAATCATTAATAATATTTACGTTATTTATCCTCGCCTTCAGGAAATTCTAGCAGCTATAGAGTATTGCCATCACTTTTCTTCAGGTAAGGCTGAACCAGAATGTATGTTTCTTAGTGGTAATACAGGAGTTGGAAAAACTACGATCTATAAAGCTTACGCTAATAAATATCCAAAGGTTGTTACAAGAAGTGGTACGGTTGTTCCTATTTTAGCTGTTACCATTCCTTCCCCAGCGACTGTTAAGACAGTAGTAACGAAATTGTTATGGAAACTTGGCGACCCCGCTTATGACAAAGGTACAATTGGTAATCAAACAATTCGTTTAATTGGTCTACTCAAAGATTGTCAAGTTGAATTAATTATTTTAGACGAGTTCCAACACTTTATTGACCGGGATTCAGAGCGAGTTCTTAAAACAGTTTCGGATTGGTTAAAGACTTTAATTTTAGATACAAACTTGCCAATTATTTTAATTGGTTTGCCTGAAGCTGAAGAAGTTCTTAAACTTAAATCTCATTCTCAACTTAGTCGCCGCTTTGCTAACCGTAATTATCTCTCGTCTTTTGAATGGCAAGTAGATAGTGGTGCAGAATTTCGGACTTTTTTACATTTATTAGAGTCAAAGCTTCCTCTAGCTCAAGCTTCAAATTTATCTGAAGTATATACAGCAAGAAGGCTTTACTACGCTTCAGATGGAGTCGTTGCTCATATAATGAAGCTAGTTCGGTATGGAGCTTATTTAGCTCTTAACCAAAATCAAGAAAAACTTGACTTAAATATTTTAGCAACGGCTTTTGAAAAATCTGTTCGAGCTGATAAACCTGATAAAAATAATCCTTTTATCACTGATAAATTTGAGATTGAGACAGTTCATTCTCCAACTGTAGACTTAGAAGTTGGCGCAACTAATAAACGGCTTAAGTCTAAATCTAAACATTTAAAAGCTGCTCAAATATTAAGGAACTCTTGAAGAAAATATACTCTCATCAAGTGCTTTTGCGAACTCCAACTTCCTATGAAGATGAAAGTTTAGCTGGTTATCTAATTCGGCTCAGTGAAAGTAATTATTATTCTTCTCCTAATTGGATTTTGCAGCTAGCTGGCTTACATATTAATCGAGGAATTATTCTTGTCAAAAATCCATATGAGCCTTCACAACTCAGTCAACTTATTCAAATGACCGATGAGCAGTTAATACTAATGGCTTCTCTCCCTTCTCAATTGCTTTCTGAGATTACTTCCCAGCAATACACCCTTTATAGATTTGCGATAAAACTGTGTCCTTATTGTTTGACCGAATCTGCTTATTGTCGCAAAATTTGGGATTGGGATCTAGTAAAAGCTTGTCACTTACATCAATGTGTACTGCTTAAAAAATGTCCTAATTGTCACAAAGGTATTCGGTGGTCTAGACCCGCAGTTACAAGGTGTCGATGTGGTTTTGATTTTCGTTCTGGGCAAGTTGAAATAGCTACCTCTGAGCAAGTTAATTTGTCTGCATACTTATCCTCATTGCAGAAAAGCCTTGCTACTGTGCAAGTAAGTCAGCATCAACAGAAACTACAAGATGCCTCAAATGATAGCTTTGCCTGATGTATTAAAGTTGTGATTCGGAAATTTCACTTTATGTGCGAATTGAATATTTGACTGAAATCCTTGCCCCACAATGATTTTCACTTTATGCGCGAATCTAGTCGCCCCAAACCCTTGTAACTGCGTTGCTCAAATTTCACTTTATGCGCGAACCCACACATTTTGTGGAAAATTTCCTCAGCGTCTGCGAATTTAGGGGGAAAATTTCACTTAGTCTGCAAACCCACATGTAAGCATAAGTTTGCCGAAGCGGTACGTTTATGGTTCCAAATGAACAATAAGGTTTCAGACCCTAAAATCCTCGCTTATGCTTCCAGACCCTGACAACTTTTGGGTCTGGTTACACCTATGCTAAAATTGCCATTCCAGAGGGAGGTAAATCAAGCCGGACACTTGCGCGACCATCTTCATGATGTTGTACAGTGACAGTTTGGTCACGTGGTGGATGACGTAAGTCTGTATCTTTCCAATTGCTTTTGTATAGAAAAGTCATGGTTGAGTTAGTGGGATGCAAATGTGCATCAACTGTTACCTCTGCACCTCGTTGTTCTAAGGCGTGGGTGTTCAGTGCCATAAGAACTTCTGTATTAAATAAAACTTGCGACCAAGCAACCAACTCACCTTGGGGAGGAATTGAGAAGGGGTAGTTGCAAAAAGATGTTTTGCGTAGGTAGTGATGTCCTCGACGCAATGCTTTACCAATTTTATCTCGACCATTGCGTATACGAGCGATCGCAGCAATCCGCAGATAGGTAGGATGGTCAATATCAAAAAAATGACAGCCTGCTGTTTGAAATGCACCAAAATCACTGCCAAACATGGTTTCTTTGATGTATCTATCTTCAGCAACTCGTCCATTTTCTATACTGTAGTCATGCTCACCTTCATTGCCATCAAAAGCCTGTTCTGTTCCATAATATATGCAAGGAATTCCCGGTGTAGTTATTTGCACGCCGACAACGTGGGCTACTTGTTCGTAGAGATGAGGTACATTACTGTAGGCAGCAAAACGCTGCTTCCAGTTATGAGATGATATATCGTAGTTATCTAAAACAGAGACATGATATTGCCCAAGTTGGCGGTATTGTCCAGCAAAATGATTTTCGTCATACTCACCAAAAAATTCCTTTGGGTTTACTAACCCTTTGACTACTGCGGTTAACTGCTGAGGTATATTTGCGTTATCGACTACGGCGTTGAGGTTACGACCAAAAATGTCAACGTAGGCATCTGCTATGCCGCCACAAGTTATGTCTCCAATGATGAGAAAATTATCTTTGCCTATAGATTGGGCGTATTCATGAATTGCGGTAGAAAATATATGCGAATCTTGTAGGGAAATGTGTTTATCTACATCAACGCGAAAGCCATCGCAATCACAAAGAGCTATCCAATATTGATATACTTTTATGAGATCTGCGATCGCGTAAATATGGTGATTGTAAATTACGTCTAGGATGACATAGATATTGCGATCGTGAGCTGCATCAATTAAATCTCTTAAATCCCGACGATTACCAAAGCGGGGGTCAATATCTAAAAGATTTTGACTACTGTAATCATAAACTGGCCCAATCCACAGTGCTGTTACTCCCAATCGCTGCAAATAGTCTAACTTACTCCTAATACCCCTAAGAGTACCACCCGCAGACTTCCTGCCTGCTGCCATCCAGGTAGCTTTATCCTTAACTTTATACCTTAAGGGATTAGTACGGTCAAAAAGTTCCCTTTCATTTTCACGATCGTCACTAAATCTATCAGGTAATAGATAATACAAAAACTGATCTCGCCAACTTACAGGACTTAGCTGCACCCTTCCTCTTGGTTTCAAGTCTATTTGGGAGACTTGTTGAGGTATCAATTCTTCAACTTTAGCCATGAGGACTTACGCGTTGAGATAAAGACTAGAAAATGCCTTTCTAATGTTCGGCAAACTATTTCTAGTTTTCATGAACCCGTAGAGGGATTTAATAAGTTAATAATTAGTGTTTAATAACCCATGTTTCAGCTATCATGTTTGTGCCTGATTGACTTGCTTAAGTAACCAAAATGCACAGCCAATTCCGATAAATAGAGCAGTATTCATCAAAATACTAGCTTGAATCACAAAGATATCGAGTGGCTCAATAAGCTGACGAGATTTATAAATAGTCATTCCGGGAGAGAGAGTTATTACTTTGACTAAAAGTGCCCCAACAATTACTTGCGTTGCAATTAAAGTTAGTAACACCCCGACAAAATGAATAGCAATTCCAATATGTAAATCTCGAACTACTTCCTTACGGCTAGGATAGATACCTGGTTCGGACACTTGTAAACGTTGTGCAATACGAGTGTAGTGAAAAGTCCAGTAAACGCCCAAACCTAATGCACCTATTCCACCAACAGTAGAAAGCAGCCCTAACCCAGATTTGAGATTAATATTGAAATTAGGGTCAGCGATCGCAAACAATAGAATTAAAATACTAACAGCAGCTAAAACTAACTGTAACCAAAAACAAAGCCAGCTTACTTTCTTAAAAACACCAACAATTTTTTGTCTAGCTCTTAATCCAGAATGAATGTCATTTCTATCAATCATTTTATTATTTGTTTACAAAATATTAGGATATTTTTGATTTTTCTAATTTTTTTAGTATCTAACATTCATCATACTGATGCTTACATAATTTCATCTATCTTCTGACAGAATCACAGATAGAAATTGCAAAAATCAAATTAGCGACTTCATAGAAAAGTCGCTAATTTGATGATTTATAAATGATTTAGGATTACTATCATCCTTATACAGAAATCGGCTTTTATGAGGGGAGCTATCTTTAACGCAGCTTGCTCCCGCCGAGGCTAGATCGGCCTTGATAAAAGATTAACTAAATTAAACTCTCGTTATTGATATCAAATTCCAAAGGCTATTCCCATCAGTAGATGAACTGAAATTTTTACTAAATAAACTATTGAAACAGACGCGAGTTAATGAGTCATTAAGTGCAATCGTCAGCAAGAGGAAAGAGGGCAGGAGGCAGGGGGCAGAGGGGAAAACCGGGACAAAGCTTGAACTCCGCCCCGTATAAGTGTCCTCAAAGGACAGGGCTTGCCCCCCCGCTCAGAAGCTCCTTTTCCCCTGTCTCTTCTGGTCAGCTAAAAAACAAATTCAATAGTGACTATTAATTATTTTTGACTAAACCCAGCATCAACCATTTAACAGCTATGCACAATCCTCTAATTCTAATGCTTGTTAAAGTCACTATTTTTTCTCTGATGTTAGCTATAGGGTGCAACCTCTCTTTTGAAAAGATGCTCTCCTTCTGGCGAAAACCTGCCTTAGTATTCCGTGCGCTTTTAGCTGTTGTTGTGCTAGTTCCTTTAGTGGTTATCTTCTTGCTAAAACTGTTTAACTTACCGCCGGAAGTGATGATAGGATTGGCTTTGTTGGCAGCTTCTCCAGGTGCACCTCTAACCACAAAGCGATCGCAACAGGCTGGAGGTAGATTCCACTACTCAGCCAGTCTTCAGCTAACTCTGGCAATACTTGCGGTTTTCGTTACTCCCATCACCTTGGCGATTTTCGCCGCCTTATTTGAGAGTATTTCCCAAAAAGTGGCAATTTTAGAAGTTGCTCGGCAAGTCATTATGGTGCAGTTATTACCTGTTAGTCTCGGTATTTTGATGCAAAAGTTCGCGCCTACATTTACCGAAAAGATTGCTAAACCTTTAACTTTTATTGCTAACAGTCTCTTTTTGGTGCTGATTGTTTTAGCGTGCATTTTAGGGCTGCCACTGTTTTCTCAAGTTTGGAAATTACCACTCGTAGCGATCGCAATTATGGTGATTGCTTCTCTAGGAATTGGACACGCTTTAGGCAGATTCGATGATGATACGCGATCTACCCTGGCGATTTTCTGTATTGCTCGCAATTTTGGTTTAGCTTTGTTTATCGCTATTTTGAATCATGTACAACAGCAGGTGATTGCCACACTCATAGCTTATTTAATTTTGGGAGCAGTTATCGGTGGTTTTTACTCAATCTGGAATAAACGCAAATTAGAGAAACAACCTAGTTAAATGCAGTTTTCATATATTTAGATCGTACTCTTAATTCCTCTCTGCGCCTCTGCGTGAGAAAAAAAGCTAAATTATGGCATTATTTGAACAGCTAGAGAGCGGGTTAGCATTCGTTGTTACTTTGCTCAAATTCTTACTAGAATCCATTGCTGTCTTTTGTGTCTTATTGGGTGTATTAAAAACTGGACAAATAGCGATTTTCCTTAACCGCCATCATAGTCAAAACCGATTGCTACAAATCCGGCTCAACTTTGGAATTTGGCTGGTGCTGGCATTAGAGTTTCAATTAGGAGCAGATATTCTCTCTACCACCTTAACCTCAACCTTTGAGTCTCTAGGAAAATTAGGCATTGTTGCGTTGATCCGAACTTTCCTCAATTATTTTCTCACTCAAGAACTCGATAAACGAAAAGAAAAGTAATTTTTCGGAAGTTTACAGGTATAGCAACCGCCAAGGTAGTTAGGACATCAACCGTATCACTTACTCTAGCCGAAGATATTGATAAAACTGAGACACAAACAGATCCATCGTTTATACACCAGCCTTGTGTCACGAAATTTTTTCATCGGGACTGCCCTCTGCCCTCTGCCTTTCTTGATAAGTTGCACATCGCGTAAAAGCTACTATAAAAAAGTTCTGCCCAAATCATTCCATAAGTAGAAATTCTATAGCAAGTATATCTTTTGCTCGACAGAGGTAAATTATTTATCAAACTTCTATCCTGGGGGGATTGCAAACTCTAAATTAGGACTAGCAAACATTTTTGAAATTGAGCGATCGCCTAATGAACATTTAGGGTTTGGTCCTGGCATTCATTTCTGTCTAGGTGCAGTTTTAGCTCGAATGGAATTAAATATTTGCTTCTCTACTTTGCTGAAGCGGTTTCCAAATCTTCAGTTTGATTCGGCAAGACCCGCCCTTCCCCGTCACAATACCTTAACTTTTAAGGGATTTGATGCTTTACCTGTGCGATTCTAATGAGTCAGCTACCCAGAAACCCAGAAACACCTGAACAGTTGTCTACCAATGATTTAGCAGCAGATCGGACAGAACT